>CAYSZN010000295.1:0-5511 GCA_964435425.1 uncultured Akkermansia sp.
TCACCTGATGCCGCCGTCGAAGAGCGAGCTTTCGCATTTACATCCGGCCCGTCCCGGCGAAGACTTTGCGGAAAACATGGCCAACTGGTTCTACACCGACGCGCTCGCGGCGCAACAGGGTCCGGTCGACGGGGCGACCCTGTTGGATCTGAACCGTTCCGGCGAGCTGAAGGCGAAGTCCCTCGTCTGGCGCGAGGGCATGGCGGAATGGACGCCCTTCCGCGAGATCGCCCAGAGCCTTTTCACCACCGAGGCCGGGATGGGGGAGGGCGAGCCGCCGGTCGAGATTGGTGTCTGCGCGCATTCGGGGCAGGTCTATCCGCTGAAGGAGATGCTGCCCTACGGAGCGGCCCTCGTGGGGCCGGAGCACAAGGCGGACTTCGTGAGCCGTCTCATGGAGGGGGCGGCGGTGGAGATCGAGGACGCGACGCTGCGCCGTCTCGACTACGTCGGCTTCTGGTGGCGCACCCTGTCCTCCCTGCTCGACTACATGGTCAAGATGATCCCGTCGGGACTGTGCATGGTGCCCTTCTACATCGTGGACGCGACCGACGGCCTGCAGCCGGGAGGCGATGTGGACTCTTTCCAGAGCGCGACCGGCATGACAGGGCTGACGGCCTTGGTCTACGGGCTCGGTGTTCTCGCGAGCCTCGGGCTCAGCATCGCCTACGATACATGGATGGTGGGGCGCTACCAGGCGACTCTCGGCAAGATGATCATCGGGGCGAAGGTGGTGAATCCCGACGGCTCGCGTCTCACCTACCGGCGGGCCTTCGTCCGCTGGCTGGTGAAGAAGCCCTTGATCCAGCTGCTGGTGTGGGGGCCTTCGATGCTCGGCCTGGCCCTGGTGGTCGGTCTGAGCGTGGGCATGGCCGGGTATGGCGGTAAGGACGGAGGGGCGACGGTGGCGCTGGCGATGCTGACGGGGATGCTCGTTTTCGCCGCCCTGCTGGCGCTGTGCTCCGGGGTCTACTGGATGGCGGCCTTCGATCCCGAGAAGCGGGCGCTGCACGACCGCATCGCCGGGACCCGCGTCGTCAAGAAATGACATCCGCATGAGCGAATCCTCTTCCGAACTCCATCCGGCGATCCTCCAGTGCCCGTCCTGCCGCAGCCCGCTCAAGGTCGGCCGCCGGATCGAGGCGCTGGAGGAGAGCTGTCCCGTGTGCCGTGCCGAAGTGAGCGTGACGACGTTTCCGAGGCTCTACGGAGACTATGCCCGGGAGGCGCCGGGCGTGCCGGTCGGGGAGGGCGAGGCTTCGTGCTCCTTCTTTCCGGAGCTGCGGGCCGAAACGGTCTGCGACGAGTGCGGCTGCTTCCTGTCCCGCCGCGCCGCGGTCCGGTGGACGGGCCGCGATCTGTGCCTGCCCTGTCTGCATCGCCTGCGCGAGGTGGAGAGGGTGCCGGACTGCATCGGGAAGGCGCGCCACTACGACCGGCGGGCTCTGGAGCTGGTGACCTGGCTGGCGCCGTTCACGCTCTTCACCGCGCCGCTCGCCCTGTTCCTGCTGCTGCGCCAGCGGGGGAAGCCGCAGGGCTTCGTGCCGCGCAGCCGGGCGGTGTGGTGGATCGCCCTGACGCTGTCGGTCGGCTGGATCGCCGCCTGGCTGGTGCTGATCGTCGCCTGGGTTTCCCTGGTGAGGGAATCGTTTCTGTGAGGCGGCTATCAACTATCAGCCATCAACTCAAAACTACTGTCAGGCTCGGGCTTTGCCGACCTTGCACTGCCCTTCGAGGGAGGCGCCCTCCTCCATCTGCAGGCTGGTCGTGGTGACCGAGCCGGAGATGACCGAGGTGGGGGAGAGACGGCAGGACTGGAACTCGCCGTTCCCCACGACCTTGCCCTCGATGGTGGCCTTCTCGGCCTTCAGGTTGCCATCGACCGAGGCGTTCTGGCCGATCGTCAGGCTGCCTTTCGAGGTGATGTTTCCTTTGATGGAGCCGTCGAAGATGAGATCGGTGGAGCAATTGAGGTCTCCTTCGATTTGGATGTCGCTGGATAGATGGCTGCTCACGGTGGGAAGACGTTGGATGGTTGGGGCGGAGGACGGCGACCCCTCCCGGGCCAATGCTCCGCGGGGCAGTGTAGCGGCGATTCCCGGCGGTGTCGGACGATTTTTTCGAAAAAACGACGTTGGCTGGCCCGGATGGGCGATGTTGGGGGACGTGAAAAGCGGGTGGCGTGACGGCGGATTTTCGGGATACTAGGAAGCCGTCGGCGACATGTCCGCGGCGGAGGGGATGGCAGGCACAAGAATCACAGAGTCAGGATATTCCGAAGGACCGCGGCACGGCCGTGCGTTCCGCATCTCGATGTCGGTCCTGGGCGGGATCGTGGCGGTGCAACTCATGGCCATCGCCTATGGCGTGCTGCGCCGCGGCATGGAGGCCCCCGTGCCGGAGACGGCCCCTTCTCCGGTGGTGGCGCAGGTGGAGGCTCCGCCGGCCGCCGGACAGACTCCGCCCGATGTCGCCATTGTGGAAGAGACGGCTCCGCCCGCCGTGGCCGAAGCCGTCTCCCTACCTCCCGCCCCCATGGTGCAGGGACCCGATCCGGGGCTTGGTAGCCAGGTGATCGAGGATCCGGGCGGACCGCCCTTCGTCGGTCCCGCCTCCGCCGGCGACGGCCAGGGCCTGCCTCCGCTCTTCGCGGCGCTGGAGGCGGCGGCGCGCAGCCGGCCGCTCCCCGATGTCATCCTCGAGCGGCTTCTCGTCGCAGGGGTGGAGCATCGGGGCAAGGGCAACACGCAGGGGGCCTTGGGGAATTTCCGGGAGGTGGAGTCGGCGCTGCCCGAGGACCCTCGCGTTCTCTCCGAGATCGCGGCGACCTTGGGCAAGATGGGATTGAAGGAGCGGGCCGCGGGCTACTGGGAGCGCGTCGAGGCTCTCGGAGAGTTCGGTGCCGGGGCCTATTTCCCCATCGCCAGCCGCGAGCTGCACGGCGGGACCGAGCCGGCCGGGCCCTTGGCTCCAGTGGTGGAGGAGGAGCCGAAGCCGATGAGGATCGGCGAGGTCAAGGTGGCGGAGCAGGCGCCCTCGGGCGAGGGGCAGAAGGTGAGCCTCTCGGTGGTGATCGATGCGGACCCGGCGCTGCTCCCCATCGCCGACGACCTTTCCCTGATCGTGAACTTCTACGACCGCCTTCCCAGCGGCGAGATCCGGCCCTCCACCGCCGAGACCTCCTACCTGTATCCGACCGAGCCCTACGATTGGCAGATCGACGGGACCGAGACCATCGTCGTGAACTACCACCAGACCGACTTCACGGAGGAGGAGAGGCGTGATCTGGGCGAGCGGAGCTTCTATGGCTATGCGGTCGAGCTCTACTACCGCGACGAGCTGCAGGACAAGGTGACCATGCCCGAGGACATCGCCGCGTTGCGGCCCGAGCCCGAGCCCGCGCCTTCCGTGCCCAATGCCGGGAACCCCGGTCCTGAAAACAGGCTCTTTCCCAATCCCGTCCCCTTTCCCTGATCCTCCCCGCACATGCAAGAGAGAGAGACCGTGCTGCTGATCGTCGATCCGTCCGAGGAGGACCGCCGCGCCATCCGCGCCATCTTCGAAGGAAGGGTGGGGCGCATTCTGGAGGCGGCCGACGCGGCCTCCGCCTGGGAGGCGACCCGTGGCATCGGGCACCTCGGGATGCTGGTCGCGGGGCTCGACGCCGCAACGGGCGCGGATGTCTTCGACCTGCGCGACCACCTGCACAAGGAGATCGGATTTTTCCCGAGCGCGTTCTGCAGCGGCGAGGACATGACGCTTTTCTATCCGCGCCTTTTCGAGGGAGAGCGGCTCTTTCTCAAGCCGGTCGATGATGGTATCCTCTCGGACTGGTTCGACGCCGTCGCCATGCCCTACGGAGCCGATGCGCCCGAGACGGTGCCCGAACCGGCTCCGGCGGCCAGCACCCCTCCGTCGGCCGAGTCCGCCGCGGCCCCGCCCTCCTTGCCGGAGGACGCCCTGCCGGTGGGGACTCGTCTCGGCGACTATAAGCTGCTGCGCGAGTTCCAGCACGACGACAATTTCGCCCTCTACGAAGCCGAGCAGACCTCGATCGGACGCCACGTTGCCCTGAAGATCCTCTATCGCAAGCACCGCAAGGACATCCGCTGGGTGCAGGGCTTCGTGGACGAGGCGAGTGCGCGCGCCTCGGTGAACCATCCGGCGATCTCCCTCGTCTACGAATGCGACCAGGAGATGGGGGTGAACTTCTATACCCTTGAGCTCGTCGATGCTCCCAGCCTGGCCGACCTCGCGAAGCGGCGCGCCGAGCTGGACTCCGCCGTGCTGTGGAAAACGCTCTCCGCCGTCTCCAGCGCGCTGCTCTATCTGCGGGACCATGGCATGTCGCACCGTCTCCTCACCGCCCAGAGCATCCTGATCGTGAAAGGGACCGAGCCCCGCATCGCCAATCCGGTGCGGGGACGGGGCGAGTCCCTGTCGGTCGAGGAGGAGCTCCGCCAGATGAAGCGGCTGGCCGAGGCGATCCGGCCCTTCCTCAGGAAATCCGCAAGCGATCCCGCCCTCTTCTCCCTCGTCGAGCGTCTGGGTGCGGAGCGGATCGACGCGATCCATTCCCTCGAGGGGCTGCGCAGGAGCCTGAACCCGGGCGATCCGAAGGAGGGGCTGTCGAGCGCCGAGCGGGTCAGGATCAACGAGAAGGAGACCAACCGGACCGCGCTCGTCGTCGGCACCCTCGTCGGTGCCTTGATCGTCGCCGCCGTCCTCGTCGGTCTCCTCGTGATGGGGACGAAGCCAGAGGTTCGCACCGTCGAGACCTTCATCAAGATCCCGGCCGGGAAATTCCCCTTCCAGGAGGGGGAGGAGATCGAGCTGCCCGAGTTCTGGATCGGGCGCTACGAGGTCACCATCGCCGAATACGCCGCCTTTCTCGACGATCTGGCGAGCCATCCTGGACTGCGCGACCGGATCCGGCATCCCGAGCAGCCGAAGGAGAAGACCTCCTACGAGCCGGAGAAGTGGACGCAGTACCACGCCGCCGCCATGAAGGGCGGGAGCTTCCTCGGCGGCAGTCTCGACCCGAGCTGTCCGGTCGTCGGCATCGATTTCTGGGACGCCCATGCCTACGCCACCTGGCGCGGCGGGCGGCTCCCGACCGAGCAGGAGTGGGAGAAGGCGGCCCGGGGCCGCAATGGCAGCACCTACCCCTGGGGCGACGAGCTGGATGGGAGGAAATTCAACAGCGGTCTCGACCACGAGAGCAAGGACGGCGTTCCGGCCGGCGGCATCGACGGCTACAAGTACTGGAACCCCGTCGACGCCATTCCGGCCGACGAGAGCCGTTACGGCGTCGTGGGCATGGCGGGCAACGTCAGCGAGTGGACCGCGACCTGGGGTGTCCATCCCGATTCGCCCGACCGGCGCGTTCCCTTGAAGCGGGGGGCCTCCTTCAGCACGACCTCGGGATTCGAGCTCGTCGTGCAGCGTGTGGCGGAGAGCCCTTCGGACCGGAACTATCTCACCGGCTTCCGCATCGCGGCGGATCGTGAG
>CAYSZN010000296.1:0-3139 GCA_964435425.1 uncultured Akkermansia sp.
CCCTTCCTTTTCGAACCCCTTCTCGATGTCGGGACGCAGACCTCGCTCTGGTCCTTCGCCTTCGCCCTCTACGCGATGCTCGCCGCCGCCACCGGATTCGTCTTCGTCCGCCGCTCCGGCACCATGGCCGACACGGGAGCGAACACCGGGAAAGCCCGGCGTCCTCCGCTCGGCGATGTGCTGCTCTGGATCGCCTTCAGCGCCTGCGGCTCCATCCTGCTGCTGTCGCTGACGAGCCAGATGTGCCAGGACGTCGCCGTCGTTCCCTTCCTCTGGGTCGCGCCGCTCTCCCTCTACCTGCTGACCTTCGTCCTCGCCTTCGACCACGAGCGCTGGTATGTCCGCCCCGTCGCCATCCCGCTCGCGGCCACCGCCATCGGACTGACTGTCTGGCTGCTGAACCGCCAATACGCCCCCTTCGAATGGCCCCTCGGCCGGCAGATCGCCATCTACTGCGGCACGGTCTTTCTCGGCTGTCTCGTCTGCCACGGCGAAGTCGCCCGGATGAAGCCCGGGACACGCCATCTGACCGGCTTCTACCTCTCCATCGCCCTGGGCGGGGCCATCGGAGGACTCTTCGTCAGCCTCGCCGCCCCGAGGCTCTTCTCCGGCTACTGGGAACTGCACCTCGCCTTCGTTCTGCTCGCCGCCCTCGTCAGCGTGCAGCTCTGCCGCCAGCTCCGCCCCATCCGCCGTCCCTGGCTCGCCCTGCCGGCAGCCAGCCTCTGGCTCGGCGCCGTCGGCGCCATGCTCTTCTTCCTCCGCCACCACCTCGTCGACACCCGCGAGCACACCATCGCGATGAAACGGGGCTTCTACGGAGCGATCAAGGTCGAGGAAGTCGACGCCGGCACCGAAAACGCCTACCGTGCCCTGCATCATGGACGCATCAGCCATGGCCGCCAATATCTCGACGAGGCCCATCGCGGGTTCGCCTCCACCTACTACGGCACGGACAGCGGCGTCGGCACCGTCTTCGAATGCCTCCCCGCCCGGACCTCGACACCACCGCAGCCCATCCATGTCGGCGTGGTCGGTCTCGGCGTCGGCACCATCGCAACCTATGCGGAGCCCGGTGATCTCTTTCGCTTCTACGAGATCAATCCCCAGGTCGAGGAGCTGGCGCGCTCGCACTTCACCTTCCTCGCCGACTGCAAGGGCGAGGAGACCGTCGCGCTGGGCGACGCCCGCATCACCTTGGAACGCGAACTCGCCGCCGGCATCCCCCAGCAGTTCGACGTCCTCTTCGTCGACGCCTTCAGCGGAGACTCCATCCCCGTCCATCTGCTGACCCGCGAGGCCTTCGAGCTCTATTTCCAGCATCTCAAGCCCGGCGGCGTCCTCGCCATGCACATCACCAACCTGCACCTCGATCTCGCCGATCCAGTGCGCAACCTCGCCGAAGCCTTCGGACGCCGCGCCTTCCGCGTCGACCACAATCCCGGAGTCGACGTCAACCACTCCTACTACTCCGACTGGGTCCTCGTCACGGACGATCCCGCCTTCATCGCCACCCTCGAAGCGTCGGGCCGAACCACCGACTGGGATCGGGAGGAACCCCTCCCCATCCTCTGGACCGACGGCTACAGCAACCTGTTTGAAGTGGCCTTTTGAGGAAGGGAAATGGGACCGCTGAATTTACGCAGATCGACGCTGACACCCGCGAAGTTTCCCCACGACAGACAATCTTGTCCCACCTCCTACTCCTTACTCTTACCTCTTACTCATTCCGCCTCTCGAGAGACGTCCGGTTTGGAGTAAGAGTAAGGAGCAAGAGGTAAGAGTAGGAGCAGCACGCAAGAATCTCTCACCTTTCACAGCGGCCAAAGGCCGCTAATACGGCCAATGCGTCTTCGTCCAGAGGCCGCCATCAACGTAGATCGTCTGCCCGGTGACGAAGTCGGCCCCGTCGCCGGCGAGATGCACCACCATGCGGGCGATGTCCCTGGGATAGCCGATGCGGCCCATCGGCGTCAGCGGCGACCAGGTGCCGGAGTAGTCGTCGGACTCCTCCTTGGTGCGCTCGATCTCGATAGCGCCAGGCGCGACGCAGTTCACGCGGATGCCGTATTGGCCGAGCTCGCAGGCGCTGACGCGGGTGAGCTGCTCCAGTCCTCCCTTCGAGGCGCAGTAGTCGACCAGATTCATGAACGGCTGCTTGTTCGCCCCGGATCCGATGTTGATGATGGAGCCGCCCCGGCCCGCTTCCTTCATGATCCTCGCCGCCGCCTGCGTGCAGAGGAAGCTGCCCTTCAGGTTCGTCTTGATCGTCTTGTCCCAATCCTCCTCGCTCAGGTCCAGCAAGGACGCCCAAGTCTGGCGGCCGGCGTTGTTGACGAGGCAGTCGATCCGGCCGAACACCTCCGAAACAGCGGAGAACATCGCCTCGACGTCCGCCTTCGTCCCCACGTCGCCGGGCACGATGGCGCAGCGCCGCCCCATGCCCTCGATCGCCGCCTTCGTCTCCTCCGCCCCCGCGAGGTCGCTGTGGTAGTTCACCGCCACATCCCAGCCCGCCTCGGCCAGCCCGTAGGCGATGCCGCGTCCCACTCCCTTGCTCGCCCCGGTGACGAGGGCCGTTCTTGCCGATGTCTCTTCGCTCATGAATGGGCAATGGAGCGAAAAAGGAGGATTCGTCAAAAGCGATTCCAGGGCCGCATTACGTCAGCAGGCACGGAAGACCGCTCCAGAGTTCCGACAACCCGCATCGAAACGCGGGCTTGCCCGAAGCCACCGCTCAGCCCTCGCCGTTGTTGCCGATCGCCTCGACGGGACAGCCCTCCATCGCCTCCTCGCAGAGGGCGAGCTCGTCCGGCGTGGTCGGCTGCTTGTAGACGTAGGAATAGCCCCCGTCGTCGTTGCGAGTGAAGTTCGCCGTCGCGGTTTCGCGGCAGAGGTCGCAGTCGATGCACTGGTCATCGACGTAGAAGGCTCCGGGCACGTTGTCTTCGTAACGGTTTTCGAGGTCTGCCATCTCGCGGTCTTTCCTGAAATTGCGGGGGTGGGGTCCGGCACCGCCGGATACGCGGCAAAACTAGGATTTTTTTGATTGGACGCAACCGATTTCATTGGCTTGTTGCCTGTGTGCCGCTCCCGCCTCCGGCCCCATCGCACTCCACCCCCACCTCCATGCACCCCC
>CAYSZN010000296.1:3149-5497 GCA_964435425.1 uncultured Akkermansia sp.
AACCGATTTCATTGGCTTGTTGCCCGTGGGCCGCCCCGCTTCCGGCCCTGCCGAACCCCATCCCTCCACCTCCATGCACCCCAACGCCTCCACCTCCCCGAACGACCCCGACCGCGTCATCCCCCGCGAGGGCTGGCACGTCATCCACCTGTTCTTCCACGTGGAGCAGGCCCAATGGTCCCTCTACACCGACGAGGAGAAGCTGGAGGCGAAGACCAACCTCACCAAGCTCGTCCAGGAGATCCGCTCGACCGAGTCGACCCAGCTCCTCACCTTCTCGATGGTCTCGTCGAAATCCGACATCGGCTTCATGCTCCTGACCGACGACCTGCACCAGGCGAACCGCTTCGAGAAGCAGCTCGGGCGCGCCCTCGGGCCCGACATCCTCTCCCCCGTCTACAGCTACCTGAGCATGACGGAACTGAGCGAGTACACGACGACCGAGACGCAATACATCGCCGACACCGCCCGCGAGGAGAACCTGGACCCGGAAGGCCCGGAGATGGAGGCGAAGATCGCGGAGTTCCGCAGGCGGATGGAGAAATACAACCGCGACCGCCTCTATCCGAACATGCCGGACTGGCCGGTCTTCTGCTTCTACCCCATGTCGAAGCGCCGCAGCGGCACGCACAACTGGTTCCACCTCGACTTCGAGACGCGCCACCGGCTCATGGCCGGGCACGCGCGGGTCGGCCGGGGCTACGCAGGCCGGGTGCGCCAACTCATCACCGGCTCCACCGGCCTCGATGAATGGGAGTGGGGCGTCACCCTCTTCTCGCACAACACGCAGGACATCAAGGAGATCGTCTACGAGATGCGCTTCGACGAGGTCAGCGCGCTCTACGCGGAATTCGGAGATTTCCACATCGGCCTGCAGCTGCCGCTGGACGAACTCTTCCGGCGGGCGGGGCTGTAGGGTGGAATTTCAGGTTCAAGGTTTCAGGTTGTTTTGCGGGACGTTCGACAAGCGTCCCGGCCCGTGCCATCCGTATCCATCGCCGCACCCGATCCATCCTCCGCCCCGCTCGCCGAGCGCCCGGGCTGGCCTAGCCTGCTCGGCGTCTTCCTCCTCATGTTCCTCGCCCAGGCGATCGGGAGCGCCTTCAACATCGCCTACAACCTACTCCACATCCCACCGCTCCTGACGGAGGCGCAGCAGGTGTCCTTCAAAGGCTCCATCGCCGTCTTCAACGCGCTCGCCTACCCCCCGCTCGTCCTGCTCTGGGCGGTCGCCGTGTTCCGCTTCCGCCGCCCCATCCGCGACGCGGAGACCCTCCGGAAACGGCAGCGCCAGGCCATCCACCTGCCCTTCCTCGCCGCCGCCATCGCCGCGGCGGGGTGGCTCCTCAGCATCCCCGCGCTCTTCGCGGGAATGACCCTGTCGGGCGAGGCGGTCAACCCTCACGTCTGGTTCCACTTCCCCGTCTCGATCTGCATCGCGGCGGTGGTGGCCCTGACGATCGGCTTCTTCTCGATCGACTGGGCGAGGCAGCGGCTGCTCTTCCCCTGCCTCTTCCGCGACATCAGCCCCGCGCGGCTCGAGGGGACCTGCCGCCTCTCGGTCTCGGGACGGGGCAAGCTCTGGACCCTCTCGGCCAGCGTCTGCCCGATCCTCTCCCTCCTGCTGCTGCTCCTCGACCCGACCCCGAGCGGAGCCGACCTCTGGTTCGCCGTCGCCGTGGCGGGGACCGGCATCCTCTGCGCCGTCGTCAGCAGCGTCCTCATGGCCCGCCTCGTCGTGGCACCAGTGGAGGAGCTCCGCCGCGCCGCCGAACGCGTCGGGCAGGGCGACCTCGCCGTCTCGATGGACCCGCTGCGGGCCGACGAGTTCGGCGTCCTCGCGGACGAGTTCAACGCCATGGTCGCAGGACTGCGCGAGAAGGAGCGCATCGCCGGCACCTTCGGCCGCCATGTCGGGCGCGAGATCGCCGAGCAGCTCCTGCGCGACGAGGAGGAGCTGAAGGGGGTCGAGCGCGTCGTCTCCGTGCTCTTCGCCGACATCCGGGGCTTTACGACACGCTGCGAGTCGCTCGCCCCGGTCGATGCGGTGCGCCTCCTCAACCTCTACCACGAGCACATGACCGGCCTCATCGAGGCCCATGGCGGCATCGTGAACCAGCTCGTCGGCGACGGCATCATGGCGATCTTCGGGGCGACGGGGCGGTCGCCACGGCATGCGGACGAGGCCATCGCGGCGGGGCGCACCATGCTGGGCAGCCTGGACGAGCTTGGCGAGACGCTCGCGGACCACGGCTTCGGGCCGGTGAGGATCGGCGTCGGCGTCAACACCGGTCCCGCCGTCGTCGGTACGATCGGGTCACCCCGCAGAATGGAATACACCGCCATCG
>CAYSZN010000297.1:0-5490 GCA_964435425.1 uncultured Akkermansia sp.
CTCGAAGTTCAGGCTACGGCGTCGCGGATCGCGCGAGCGTTCCGCCGATGCGTCGGAAGAGTCGCCTCTTGCGCTACTTTCCGAAACCAGACCCATTCGGATTTCGAGCTTCGGATTTCGGATTTCGGATTTCACTCCGGCACCCTCAAGGGCAGCGCGGCGGTCAGGTCGTCGGGAATGTCGGGCGAGGTGTGGTCGAACTCCAGCTCCCGCAGCCAGTCGCGGGTGCGGTGAAAGTGGGCGGTGGTGCGGTCGATCTCCGTGCCGAGGGCGTCGGGGTCGCGCCGGGTCACGAGGTCGGCGCGGATGAGACGCACGGCGTCGAAGAGTCGCTCGATCTCGGCCTCGGTCAGGGCGAGGTCGCCCTCGGCCTTGCGAACGTGCTCGAGATGGCGCTCCAGACCGAGGACGCGGCTGCGCTTCGATTGCAGGAGCCGCTCGAGACCGCCCGCCCCGGCGGCATCGCCGCGATCCTCGGCCACGCGGGCCTGCCCCTCCAAGTCGGCCACCTCCGCCCTCGCGGAAGCGATCTCCCCTTCGATCTGCGGGGATTTCTCCTTCGCGCAGAAGGCGGAGAGCGTCTCCTTGGTCAAGAGCAGGCGCAGGTAGGTCCAGGCGAGCTGACCGAGACGCCCGGCGTGAGGGCTGTCCGGCCCGCCCGATCCGGAGCGGACCTCCTCGACCACTCGGGCGAGGGCGTCGTAGGTCTTGCGCCCGGCAGGCGAGAGCTGCATGTAGACCTTCGCCCTCTCCTCTTCGAAGCGCGCCGCCGTCGCCTCGGCGGCGGAGTTTCCGGAAACCTCGGCCCGCCGTTGCGCCCAGGCGCGGAACCAGCGGGCATCGGGGAAAAAGACCCAGGCCAGCGCGTAGACGGCAGCAGCCACGATCATGCCGGGAACACTCGCCGTCGCCACGCCAAGGCCGAGCGTGAGCAAGGCCGTCCACGCATGGTGCGGACTCCGCAGAAAGGCCCCGAGGCGTTGCAGTCCGGTCATGCGGGAGACGATACGCCGTGAAAGGCCGTCATTCCAGAGTGAACCACTGGACTTCGACGCGGCGGTTCAGGTCCGAATTGGTTCCAGCGGGCTCCTCCCACCCGCGGCCGACGGTCTCGATGCGGGCGGGGTCGAGCCCGGGATGGAGCGCGAGGAGCTGGGATTTCACCTCCTGCGCCCGCTGCGTGGAGAGCTCGATGGCCTTCAGGGCGAGGCTGCGAACGAGTGTGTCGCCACCCTGCTGGCGGAACTCCTCGCGCCGGGCATCGTCGACGTGTCCGCGGAGGAGAACGACGGAACCGGGACTGACCCCGAGGAGGCGGTTCACGTCACCGAGCAGCTTCGTGTTCTCCGGATTGGCCATGTCGAGCCGGTGGTCGTTCGGCAGGAAAAAGAAGCGGATGTCCCTCGTCAGCAAGGGGTCGGCCTCGAGAGGCTCCTGCTGGCTCGTCTTGACCGGCTCGATGGAGGCGACCTGGCCGGAGAGGGTTCCGGCGGCCTCGATCGCCTGCAATGCGGAGAGGTCGGCGAAGTGGCTGGAATCCACGGGACGGGGCAACAGCTCGGGACCGTAGGCGAGGTTCGCGGACTGGTAGACCGAGGCGAAGGAACCGGCCTCGGCGATGGACCCGCGGAAGAAGGAGAGGTTCTCGGGCAGGTTGCTGAGGTGGACACGGGAGAGCTCGCTCTTGGCGTCGGCCTCGGTCCACTCGTAGGCGGAGAAGGCCTTCGCGAGGGCAGCGGCATGGGCGGCGGGGTTCGCCCGGATTTCCTGATTCTTCAGCAGAGTGCCTTCGACGAGAGCTTTCACGACGTCGGGCCGCTCCTGGGCGAAGGCCTTGTTGAAGAGCAGGATGTCGGCCACGACGAGAAGGTTGCGGTTGTCGACCAATTGATGGGCCTTGCCGCCCGATCCATCGACGATCTCGGTGGTCTTCGGTGCCCAGGTGACGCAGCCGGCGATCTTGCCGCCGCCGAGATCGGCGACGAAGGCGTCGCCCGCCTCGAAGGCATCCCCGAGGAAGACGAGATTGATCGCTCCGGCCTCGGGCGCGGCGCCGATCCCGTCGAGACGCACGACCGGCAGCCCGGCCTCCTGGGCGAGGTAGCGGATGAAGAATTCGGATTCGGTGAAGGGCGCCGCCGCGACGATGCGGCCCTTGAGATCGTTGATGCGGCGGATCTCCTTCCGCACGATCAGCCCGGTCGCGCCCCGGGACCATGCGATCTGCATGGGCACTGCGGCCTGCCACTGGCGTCCGTAGTTCGCGAGGACGTCGACGGTGGTCGCGGTGGCGGCGATGCGCCCCTGCTGGAGATCGTCCCAGCTATCCTCCTCGCTCAGGGTGATCTTGAGCTTGA
The DNA here is from genome assembly GCA_964435425.1 of uncultured Akkermansia sp. Taxonomy (GTDB): domain Bacteria; phylum Verrucomicrobiota; class Verrucomicrobiia; order Verrucomicrobiales; family DEV007; genus Arctic95D-9. The sequence goes on from CAYSZN010000297.1 coordinate 2,358, forward strand.
AGCCTCCGTTCCGGGTGAACCACGAGCCCTCGTTCGGCTCGAGGCCGTTGTTCGCGAGGATCAGACCGGCGTAGCCGGCGTATTCGGAGAGGTTCAGGACGACGGTGTCGTCGGTCATTCGGAAGGGCTGCGCCGCACCCAACTTCGGAGCCGGGCCAGGCACGAGGAAATCGAAGGAGGCGGATTCGTCCGGGGAATCCTCCTTCGCGTCCACCGTCGCCTCGGATGCGGTCGGTCCGCTGGATGGTACGGGAGCCGGCTTCATCCATCGGTAGATGCCGAAGGCGGCCAGGACGAGAATGGCGAGGGTGAAGGAGATTTTTCCCAGTTTGGTCATGACGCTGCCCATAATAACGAGAACTCGCCCCATGGCGATTCCAAAGCGCAGCGAATTTTCGCCCGCCGATCCTTGTGCGTCCCTACCGCGCTTCGCACCCAAACCGGTGCCGTGGGTCGTGACAAAGACTGACTTGGGAAACTACTGACCGTCTTCTTTCTTCCCGAAACAGGCCCGAAAGGCTTCCACAGTGGCGGGCCATTCCTGACCACGCCGATGGAGCTCCCCCGGATAGGCCGCGTCGGAATTCCAATAGGTGTGGGCGCGAACTCCGTTTTCCCGCAGGAACTCCGCCATGCGCTCGACGAAGGGCGCGCCATCCGGCCCCCACACTCCCCATTCGTCGATCTGAAAGGGCTTTCCCCTCTCTCGCGCAAAGGCGAGCATGCCGTGCAGATTCCATCCGTTGTAGCCGTGCGGGCTCGTCCGCTTCTCCCACGCTTCGACCGGATCGTCCGTCTCCCAGCCCTCGCCTCCCATTGCCTTGGGCTTCCAATAGACATCGTAGCCCACGAGGTCCACATACTCGTCGCCCGGCCACATCGGTCGCGGATCGCTGGCACCCTCGGAGGCGGAAAAGCTGAAGCGGAACCGCTCCCCTCCCTCCACGCCGCGGAAGACTCCATGGAAGCGGCGCCAGGACTCGATGAAATCGGGAATCTGCGCCTGCCTGGACAGCCCGACACCCCACGCGAACCAATCGCCGTTCATCTCGTGACTGGGCCTGACGACCACCTCGTGGCCGCCCGGATTGTTCCCGAGAATGGAGCGCGCCAGGCTCCGCCAATGCTCGTCGTAGGTTCCCGTCCTGGCCTCCGCATAGTTGGCTCCGTTGATAATGATGGGCACATCGTAGACGAGCCTTCTCTCTCCCCGTTCGCCGTAGACCGTCTGGCTCAGCCAGTCCGCGTAGCGGTAGTTCTCCCATTGGTGGAAATCGACGGTGCACAGGATCACATCCACAGGACGACCGATCCAGGCTTCGAACTCCAGTACGCGCTGCATGGAGTTTTCGCTATAGACGCCCAGCAGCGGTTCGGTGGCGGAACTCGGCAATTCCAGAGTCGCGAGGGCAAATGCGACGGAGCAGCGGGCGACGAGCACCCTGAAGGAAGGACAAGCGTTCATGGCGCAGGAACCCAAATGCTCCACAAAAGGCTGAATAGACGCAAAGACAAAGATTTAATTTTTCTTTTGTAATTTTTATAATTTTTAATTTTCATTTTTGCCACGATTCGCTATTCTGGCAAATATGGGATTCTTCAGAATTGCAGCCGCCTCGTTTCTTTTGCTTGCTCCGCTTGGATCGTTCGCCCAATCCGGCGGCGGTCTCGACCGGGCGGAATCCATCGGACGCTTTCTCAACGGAGCGCTCCCCCACAAGACTCCGCGGCCTTCGACGGGAAGCTGGCGTCTCGTCAACGCCTTCCCCAGCCTTACCTTCATCGATCCCGTGCAGATGCTTCCGGTGCCCTTCTCCAACCGCCTGCTCGTTCTGGAGAAGGCGGGACGGCTCGTCGTCTTCGAGAACCGCGAGACCGTGGCATCGAAGACGGTGCTGATCGACCTCCGCAGCAAGGTCGAGTCCTCGCACGACAGCGGCATGGTCGGCGTCGCCTTCCACCCCGAGTTCGGTGTGCCGGACTCTCCGAACCGCCACTATCTCTACGTCTACTACCGCTACACGCCGCAGAAATCGGACACGAACCGCGCCTACTGCCGCCTCTCGCGCTTCACCTGGGACGCGGCGACGAACAGCATCGCGCCCACTTCGGAGTCCATCCTCATCAACCAATACGACCGCCACAACTGGCACAACGGGGGCGGGCTCTTCTTCGGCCAGGATGGCTTCCTCTACCTCTCCATCGGCGACGAAGGCGGCGCGAACGACCAGTATGGCACCGGCCAGCGTATGGACACCGGACTCCTCGCCGGCGTCCTCCGCATCGACGTCGACCGCGATCCCTCCCGCAGCCACCCGATCCGCCGTCAGCCGCGCAATCCCTCGACGCCGCCCTCGGGCTGGCCGAGCAGCTCCTCGCAAGGCTACTACATCCCGAACGACAACCCCTGGCAGAGTCCGAACGGCAGCCAGCTCGAAGAATTCTACGCGGTCGGGCTGCGCAGTCCCCACCGCATGACCCAGGATCCCGTCACCGGCGACATCTGGGTCGGCGACGTGGGCCAGGGAACGCAGGAGGAAGTGAGCAAGATCGTGCGGGGAGGCAACTACCAATGGCCCTATCGGGAAGGCAATGTGGCCGGACCAAAGGCGAAGCCCTCCCCCTTGATCGGCTTCGACGTGCCTCCGGTCCATGCCTACGGGCGCAGCACCGGAGGCTGCGTCATCGGCGGCTACGTCTACCGCGGTGCGCTCCATCCCGAGCTCGTCGGAAAATACATCTTCGGAGACCACAACACCGGGCGGGTCTGGTCGCTCGACACCTCCGGCTCCACTCCGGTGGTCACCACCCTGCTCACCCTCTCGAGCCACGGTCCCGGACCGAAGAACGGCATGGGCTCCTTCGGGCGCGACGCCTCGGGCGAAATCCATGTGCTCAGCCTCCCGGGCACCGACTTGGACGGGGGGCGCATCTACCGCCTCGAGAAATCCACCGAGGGCGTGCCCGAGCCGCCCCGCCTCCTCTCGCAGACCACCGCGTTCACGAACCTCGCCGATCTGACTCCCTCTCCCGGCCTGATCCCCTACGACGTGATCCAGCCCCTCTGGTCCGACGGATCGGACAAGCAGCGCTGGATCGCGATCCCGAACGACGGCACGCCGAACTCCCCCGA
>CAYSZN010000298.1:0-5489 GCA_964435425.1 uncultured Akkermansia sp.
GAGGAAGAGATTTTCCTCCCATTCGAGGATGGAGCCCATCTAGAAGGGAGGTGATAGTTGAGGGTTGAGAGTTGAGAACAACGGAACCCAAGCTGCGCGTGAGTGTGGATTGGGGAGCAGCTCAAAGGAATGGGATTTGGACCACGAATGCCACGAATCACACGAATGGAACTCAATAAAATCAGTGTTCATTGGTGTCCATTCGTGGTCCAAATCCAAATTTAACGAAGTAAAGTTAGTCGGGAGCCTCGGAATCAGTCTCTCAACTCTGACCTCACAGGGTCAGGTCGATGATCTGGCGGATCGCGGCGAGGGCGTCGGGATCGTCGGTGAGCGGCTCGGCCACGGCCGCTGCGGCGGCAAAGCGCGGGGGCAGGCCTTGGCGGATCAGCTTCGCCGCATCGACGAGGAGCCGCGTCGAGACGGACTCGACGAGGGATAGCTCGGTGAGGTGGCGGATTTTCCGCGCGATCGCGACCAGCTTCGCGGCCAGCGCCGTCTCGATCCCTGTCTCGCCGGAGACGATGCGGATCTCCACCTCCTCGGACGGATAGCCGAAGGTGTGCCCGACGAAGCGCTGCCGCGTCGAGGCCTTCAGCTCCCGCAGGCTGCGCTGGTAGCCCGGATTGTAGCTGACCACGAGCATGAACTCGGGCGGGGCCACGAGCGTCTCGCCGGTGCGGTCGAGGAAGAGCTCGCGCCGGTAGTCGGTCAGCGGATGGATCACGACGATGGCGTCGGCGCGGGCTTCGGCGATCTCGTCGAGGTAGAGGATCGCGCCCTCGCGCACGGCGCGGACCACGGGCCCGTCGCACCAGACGGTCTCCCCGCCGACGAGCAGGTGACGGCCCAGCAGGTCGGTCGCGCTGGTGTCCTCGTTGCAGGCGACGGTGACGAGGGGGCGGCCCAGCTCCGCCGCCATGTGCTCGACGAAGCGCGTCTTGCCGCAGCCGGTCGGCCCCTTCAGCATCAGGGGCAGGCGGGCCTTCCACGTTTCCGTGAAGAGCTCGCGCTCGCGACCGGTCTCGACGTAGAAGGTGGCGTTCCCGTTCACGAGACGGCGGGCGAGGAGTTCGTGTCGCTGGCTCCGTCGGTGGGCAGGTCCTGCTCGGCGGCGCGCACGTCGGAGTGGACGGCCTCGTCCGAGGGACGACCGAAGCGCCAGAAGTTCCAGAGGTAGCAGAGAATGCCCGTGAAGAAGAGCGAGGCGGCGAGGAGCATGCCGATGAAGTGGACCTCGATCTCCTTCTGCACGGCAAGGAAGTCGAGGCCCATGCGGCGCTCGAGGTTCACCTGGGTGATCCCGGCCACGGCGAGCGCGCCGGTCATGCCGACCATCCCGATGTTGCTCAGCCAGAAGGCGAAGCCGGACGCGGCGTTGTCCCAGAGCTTGCGCCCGGTCACGATGGGCAGGACGTAGGCGATCATCGCGAGCACGATCATCGCGTAGGCGCCCCAGAAGGCGAGGTGGCCGTGCATCGCGGTGACGAGGCTGCCGTGGGTCCACATGTTGACCTGCGGCAGGGTGTGGGCGAAGCCGAGGAAGCCCGCGCCGACGAAGGACATGATGGCGCTGCCGAGCGTCCAGTTGAGCGCGGCTTTGTTCGGGTGACGGCGTCCGCCCTTCTTCGCCATGGCGAGGGCGTAGATGGCCATGCCGAGGAAGGCGAGCGGCTCCAGCGCGGAGAAGATGCCGCCGACCATCAGCCAGTAGCGCGGCGCGCCGATGTAGTAGTAGTGGTGCCCCGTGCCGAGGATGCCGGAGAGGAAGGTGAGGCCAACGATGATGTAGAGCCATTTCTCGACGAGCTCGCGGTCCACCCCGGTGAGCTTGATGAGCAGGTAGCACAGCAGGGCGCCCATGATGAGCTCCCACACGCCCTCGACCCAGAGGTGCACCACCCACCAGCGGTAGAAGGAGTCGAGAGTCTGGTTCTCGAAGTCGATCATGCCGGGCAGGTAGAGCAGCGCGGCGGTGAGCAGGCCGAAGTAGAGGACGATGGCGGTCGTGGTGTAGCGCTTCCCGTTCCAGACGGTGAGACCGATGTTGGCGATGAAGGCGAGCACGTTGACGACCACGAGGTAGTCGAGCGGACGCGGGATCTCGAGGAACTTGCGGCCCTCCCACCAGTTGAAGTGATACCCGACGAGGGCGGCGACGCCGACGAGGAGGAAGGTGGCGAGCTGGACCCAGGCGAGCCACGGCCACATCAGCTCGCGGTCGGACTCCTCCGGGATGATGAAGTAGGCGCTGCCCATGAACCCGAGGAGCAGCCAGAAGACGAGCAGGTTCGTGTGGGTGGCGCGGGCGGTGTTGAAGGGGATCCACTCGTGGAGCCCGTCCATGCCGATGCGGGCGAAGCCCATGATGAAGCCGTAGACGATCTGCAGGACGAGCAGCAGCATCGCGGCGGCGAAGAACCAGTAGGCGATCTTTTGGGATTTGAATTTCATGGTGTCGGAAAGATGGAAATGGGGTGGAGGAAAATCAGTTCGCGGGGGCATGGGCCTTCAGCCCCATGAGGAAGTCGACCATCTCCTCCACCTCCTGGGGCGAGACGAGGGCCGGGACGAGATTCGGCATCGGGCTGCCCGGCTTCACCTTCTGCGGATCGCTGATCCAGTCGATCAGCTCCTCGCGGGTCTTGCGCTGGAAGACGAGGTCGAGCGCCGGGGCCGACACCACCTCGCCGGTGACCGCGTTCGGCATCATCACCCCCGGCATGCCCTTCCCGAGGACGCGGTGGCAGCCGGTGCAGGACTTCTGCTCGAACATCGCGGGCAGCGGGATCGTCGCCGCCACCGCCGGAGGCAGTTCGCCGCTCGGACTGGCCTCCCCAGCGGCGGCCGGCTGCATCAGCTTCTTCAGCGGCGGTTCGGCGGGGAAGCCGTTCAGGTCCACCTTGCCGCACCAGTCGAGGAAGGCGATGACCTGGTCGATCTGCTCGTCGGTGAAATCGTACTTCACCATCTTGCGCTGGCCGGGAAACATCGCCTCGGGATCCTTGATGAAGACCTTGATCCAGTCCTTGCCCCGGTTCTCCACCACCTTGGTCAGCTCGGGCGCGTAGTAGGCCCCCTCGCCAAAGAGCGTGTGGCAGCCCATGCAGTTGTTCGCCTCCCAGATCTTCTTGCCGGCCCGGACCTGGTCGTCGATCTGGTCGGCGTTGGTCTGCTTCGGCACCTGCCGGTGGGTGTCGATGGTGAGAATGAGGAAGATCCCGGTGAACACGGCGGTGCCACCAAGGAAGAAGGCGCGGGCCTGGAATTTCGAGAGCATGGACTAGCGGGTGGGGTGAAGGCGGCACAGAAAAACCTGCATTTGATCGGCAACTTTATCGAAGACCCACCGCATCTCCTTGACTTGCATCAAGAAAAGGTGGTTTTATCGGAGTTGTTTTCGCTATGCCCCCGTCCACTCCCAGCCACGCCGAAACCCGGAGGATCCTCGCCATCCTCCAGTCGACCCGCCTCTTCGGAGAGCTCGGCGAAGTCGATCTGCGCAACATCGCGCTCTGCGCCGAGGTCCGGAATGTGCCGAAGCGCACCTACCTCTTCCACGAAGGGGATTCGCCCCCCGGATTCTACCTCATCGGCAAGGGCGTCGTGAACGTGCATCGCCTCGACGAGGCGGGCCGCGAGACGGTCATCCGCATGTTCCGCGAGGGGGAGTCCTTCGGAGAGGCCTTCCTCGCGGACGACTCCCCCTGCCCCGTCAGCGCCCGCGCCGAGTCGGCCGCCACCCTGCTCCTCGTGCGCCGCGCCGACCTCGCCCACCTGATCGCCGGCCAGCCCGGCATTGCGATGCGCCTGCTCGCCTCGATGAGCCGGCACCTCCGCTCCCTCGTCGACAAGCTCGGCAGCCTGCAGCACCGCACCGTCGCCGAGCGCCTGCGCGAATGGCTCCTCCTGCGCTGTCCGGAGACGGAGGGGCGCGAGCCCGTGAACGTGCGGCTACCCTCCAGAAAATACCTTCTCGCCGCCGAGATCGGCACCACTCCGGAAACCCTCTCCCGCAACCTCGCCCGGCTCCGGGACGAAGGCTGGATCCTCTCCGCGGGCAGCATCATCACCGTGCTCGATCCCGAGGCCTTCGCCTCCGCCGAGCTGGGGGCCTGATGCCAGATCCGAAAACGATCTGGATAATTTCGGAGTGGAACCAGGATCCGATTTGAGATCGCAGCCAGGATGTCCGATCCGACGAAGGTGGGGCGAGGCGTCTCTGCCGAGCCATAGGACGCCCTTCCCGGATTCGACGCCCTTCCTCCGCAGCGGCTCACCGGGGACGGTTCGCCCTACCCGGCTGCCGCACCACTCAACGACGCTCAATAGACGACATCGACCTGCAGGACCGCCCGCTTCACATCCGGCTGGCCGTTCTCTCCCTCGAAGATCGCGCCCTTCGCCAGCACCGTGACCCACTCGGAGAGCACCTTCGAGAGGACCACATCGACCTCGTTGCCCAGAGAGAGATCGAGCCCGTCGTCCCAGAAATGGTGGTAGGTCAGGGCAAGCTGGATTCCTCCCGCTACGGTCGTCCCGACCGACGCATACAGATCGCCCAGCCCCGAGGCCGGCGTGCCCGTGAAGCGGTCGGCGTAGCCGTTGAACTTGTGCAGGGTGGCGAGGGGAAAGCGGTAGCCGGTCCCCTGGTCCGAGCCGAGGTATTCGTAGCCGAGCGAAGCCTTCACTCCCTCCGCAAGATCGCCCGAGAGCTCGGCCCGGGCGTAGTTCGCGGAATAGTCGAGGGGGCTCTCCGCACCGTCCGTCTGGTGCGCGTATTCGAGGAGATACGTCGAGCCGCCCACCCAGTCGCCCATCCATCTCAGCCCGTAGCTGTTGCTGCTGGCGGTGTCCCCCGCCCCGTTGTGGAGATCGAGGAGATAGGCATAGGCCGTGAGCGTGCCGAAGGGCAGTCCCTCGTACCGGACATTGAGCAGATGCGAGTTTCCCCGGAAGTCGGTCGAGGACGGCGCAACCGCCTCCGACCCGAAGATGTTGTTCACCTGCCAGACGAAACCGTAGTAGATCGTTAGATCCTCCGTAGGCGTCAGCGTAAGCGCCGCCGCGTCGAGCGTCTGCATGTTCTGGCGCCAGCCCACCGTGCCCACGTAGCGCTGGTCGTCGAGGTTCACCCCTTGGCGGCCCGCCTTCAGCAACCATGTTTTCGACGGGTCGGCGTAGGAAACCCAGGCCTGGTTCAGCTCGTGCGACTCCGGGTCCGCGATCACCGTCCGGTTCGCCGCCCCCCTTCCATTGCCGGGATTGTAGGCATCGCGATCCGCCGCCAGCGTGCCCTCGTATTCCACAAAAGCCTGGAAGCCCCCGAAATCCCGCGTCAGCAGGCCAAGCCGGTTCCGCATCGTCGCGGCATGGGAATCGTCCAGCTCCTCCTGATCCCCGAACTCGTAGCGGAAACGAATATCGACCGTCGGCTCCACCAGCGAGGGAGCCGCGTCGTTCAGGAGCAGCGCTTGGCCAAAGCGCTC
>CAYSZN010000299.1:0-5446 GCA_964435425.1 uncultured Akkermansia sp.
AGATCCTCCGCCCGCGTTTCCGCCGCCTTGCCGTGGCAGCCCTGGCCGCTGCGGCGGCCGTGGTGGTGGGACTGGGGGCTTGGTTGCTTTCCCGGTCGACCGGGGAGAATGCCGGACCCTTGCTGGCCGGAGGTCCGGCGGAGACGGTTCCGGGCGGGGAGGTCGAGCGTGGCGATGAAGCCGCTGCGACCGAAGCGGAACCGGGCAACGATGCGCAGGCAGGACACAGCACGCTCGCCACCTTCGTCACGGTCGAAGCGCCCGTTGTTCCCGATCCGGCGGCGGAGGCAGCACAAACGAAGTATATCCTGCTCCTGCAAGAGAATGTGAAGAAGGCCGACGAATTGGCCCTGCGGGGTTCCCAGCTGATGGCCGAAGGGGATCATCAGGGGGCCATCGACCAATACCGTGCCGCTCTGGATCTTCTTCCCGATGCGCCGATGACAGAGCTGCGTCGCCGCGCCTACATCAAGCAGTTCTCCCGCGCCAGTGTCCTGCTCGCCACCCAGCGGGCCGAGGAAGGGCGTTATCCCGAGGCGATCGCTCTCGTCGAGGACGTCCTCCAGCCCAGCGTCGATCTGGACAACATCGACGCCAAGAGGCTCCTTGAGCGTCTCAACGATCCCGACTACTACTCTCCGGCCCTGACACCTGCTCACTTGGAGCGGGTCCGCCGCGTGAAGCTGGCGCTCAAGGTCGCTCAGGGCTACATCGACCTCGGCGACTATGACCGCGCCAAGCGCGAGTTCAACAAAGTCCTCAACGATGCCCCCTACAGCACAGCGGCCCGCCGTGGTATGGAGGACAACGAGCGCCACAAGCTGAACTACTACGACACCACCTACGACCACACCCGTGCCCGGATGCTTCGAGAAGTCGCCAAGGGATGGGAGACGCCGGTTCCAGGATATGTATCGGTGGGTGGTGGCATGATCGGCACATCTCCGCTCCCGTCCTCCGCTTCTGATCCCATTTCATTCAACGCTCCACAGATGGAAGGCAAGAGCGCGCCGACACCCATAACCTCAGTCTCCGCCATCGAAAGCCACACCCGGATTGACCAGGGAGACACCTTTGGCTATGTCCAGATCGGCCACGGAGGCACTTCAGCTTCGCTGGTCCACCAACCTTCCACCCGCTACAACCTCCCCACGCCTGCCGAGAGCACCACCGCCCGCTACGCCCCCATCGCCGACGGCTCCTGGGCCTCGCCGTCGAAATCGCCGCTCTCCACCTTCTCCATCGACGTCGACACGGCTTCGTGGACGAATCTGCGGGGCATGGTCCGCTCCGGCCTCGGTCGTTCCGCGATCCCGAAGGACGCCGTCCGCATCGAGGAGCTGATCAACTACTTCCCGTGGAACTACCCGCAGCCGGAGGGCGAGCACCCCTTCGCCTTCGCCACCGAGGTCGGCCCCTGCCCTTGGAACGACCGCCACCGCCTCCTCCGCGTCGGCATCCAGGGCAAGGCGATGCCGCCGTCCCAGCGCCCCGCCGCGAACCTCGTCTTCCTTCTGGACGTGTCAGGATCGATGGGCCAGCCCGAGAAACTCCCTCTCGTGAAGCGCTCCCTCGCCGTCCTCGTCGGGGAGCTGGACGAAAGGGACCGCATCGCCATCGTCACCTACGCCGGGTCCGGGAACCTCGCCCTGCCCTCCACTTCGGGAAGGGACCGCAAGACCATTCTCGAAGCCCTCGACCGCCTCGAGGCGAGTGGATCGACCAACGGAGGGGCGGGTATCCAGCAGGCCTACGAACTGGCCGGGGATAACCGCATCGAGGGCGGCATCAACCGCGTCGTTCTCTGCACGGACGGGGATTTCAACGTCGGCGTCACCGGCACGGAGGAGCTGGTCGCGCTCGTGAAGGAGAAGGCGCAGGGCGGCGTCCATCTCAGCGTTCTCGGCTTCGGTCGCGACAACCTCAACGACGCCATGCTCGAGGAGATCACCAACCGCGGCAACGGGAACTACTTCCACATCGACGGCTTCCGGGAAGCGCTCAAGGTGCTCCTCGACGACCTCATGGGCACCCTCGTCACCATCGCGAAGGACGTGAAGATCCAGGTCGAGTTCAACCCTTCCCAGGTGTTCCAATACCGGCTCATCGGCTACGCGAACCGCCGCCTCGAGAACGAGGACTTCGCCAACGACGAAGTCGACGCCGGGGAGGTCGGCGCGGGCCATGCCGTGACCGCCCTCTACGAGATCGTGCCCAAAGGCGATCCCGACGCACCAGCGGAGGCCGGGGAGTTGCGCTATCAGAAGACAGAGGCCGCCCCGCAGCCAGTGGCGGTCCCGAGCGACGAGCTGGCCTTCGTGAAGCTGCGCTACAAGCGGCCCGACGAGGAGCGTTCCCTCCTGATGGAGCAGCCCATCGCGATGGGGGCGATGCAGGCGGGCGACGCGACCGATGATTTCCGCTTCGCCTCCGCCGTCGCGCTCTTCGGCATGATCCTCCGCGAGCAGCAGGACACCGGCGGCGAGACCCTCCAGCAGGTGGTCGATCTGGCCACCTCCGCCAAGGGACCCGACCCCGAAGGCCACCGCGCCGAGTTCATCGACGTGGTGAGGCAGCTGATGGCCGCCGGAAAGTAGCGGAAGCGGCGACGCTTCCGGCGGTCGGTCGGAACGCTCGCGCGTTCCGCTACCGTAGCGGAAGGTGCGAACCTTCCGCCCCACAAGGGATGAACGCTACCTCTCGACCTTCAAGACGCGATCGTAGAGCTTCCAATACAGATCCCAATACTGCTCCGGCTCCATGTTTCGCCAACCCACCTCCGGATACCTCGGCAAAACCGAATCCCTCCATTCCCAAGCGGATCGCGGTGCTCCCTCGCCGATCAGCCCCGCCCGCTCGGGATTCGCAAAGACATAGCCGATCAACTTCTCGAAGGCGAAGCGTTCCCGGTCCGACTCGCGCAGCACGCGGTCGTAGGCTTGCTTTTGAAGGCGATGGCCCCGTGTTTTGAGGAGTCCATTGACCCGCCGCCTCAACCATTTCGTCGCCTCCCGCTGATCGCTGGCCTCGCGAATGCCGCTCCACACGAGATGGAAATGATCGGGCATCAGGCAATAGGCCGGGCAGAAAAGCCCGAAGAGAAATCCCGCATGGACGAGCGTTTCACGGAAGGAGGCGTGAAACGCGTCGTCGAGCCAGCCGGTCTGGCGTCGGTCGATCGAATGCGTCCAGTGGACGATAGCAGGGCCCGTGTAGTGACTGCGATCCAGCCGCCGAAGGTAGTCATGCGGTTCAGGCTCCATGATCGTTCGACCTTTCGGAAGTTTGGCACGTTCGACGGGCGTTGCAACCCGTAGCGGAAGTGGCAATGCTTCCGGGCGCGTTGCCTCTGGTCCGTCCGGTTGGAAGCTTCGCAGCTTCCGCTACAATGTTGGCGAGTGTTGCAGTCCGTAGCGGAAGCGGCAACGCTTCCGAATGCGCTGCCCCGGTCCGTCTGGTCGGAAGCTTCGCAGCTTCCGCTACTGCTGCACCCGGATCGTCGCCGACCGTCCGTGCGCATCGAGACCCTCGACCTTTGCAAACGCCTCCACGATGGGCGCGGACTTGCGGATGGCCTCGCGATCCAGCTTCACGATGCTGGTGCGGCGCTGGAACATGTCGACGGTCAGTCCGGGGAAGGACTTGCCCGCTCCGCCCGTGGGCAGCTCGTGGCTCGGCCCGGCGAGGAAATCGCCTACGGCCACAGGCGAGTCGTTCCCGAGGAAGATCGCGCCCGAGGTCGTGATGAGGGGCACGACGGCGTTCTCGTTCCTGACAATCAGCGAAAGGTGCTCGGGAGCGAAAGCGTTGACGAGGGCGACGCCGTCCTCGAGCGACTCCACCAGCACCATCCAGGCGCCGTCCTTCAGCGCCTTCTTCAATTGCGCTTGGCGGCTGAGTGTCTGGATCTGCCTCCCGATCTCGGCCTGCACCGCCTCGAGCAGCTCCTCCGAATCGGTCACAAAGCCCATGATGCTGTCGCCTCCGTGCTCGGCCTGGGCGAGCATGTCGGCGGCGATGTAGGCGGGATTGCCGCTGGCGTCGGAGAGGGTCACGACCTCGCTCGGTCCGGGCAGCAGATCGACGGCGACGACGCCGAAGAGCTGGCGCTTCGCCTCGACGACGAAGGAGTTGCCGGGGCCGTAGACTTTCAGCACGGGGCGGATCGTCTTCGTGCCGTAGCTCATCGCGGCCATGCCCTGGGCCCCGCCGACCTTGTAGACCTCGGTCGCTCCGGCCTCCTTCAGCGCGTAGAGCAGGGCGGGATTGACGGCCCCGCCGGGTCCGGGAGGCGTCATCACGACGATCTCGGGACAGCCCGCGGCGGCGGCGAGGCAGACGGTCATGTTCGAGGTGGAGACGAGCGGGGCGCTGCCGCCGGGCACGTAGATGCCGACTCGCTGGAACGGCAGGTAGCGCTCGCCGACGAGAGCGCCTTGGGCGTTCTTCGCCGTCCAGTCCTTGCGCAGGCTGCGTTTGGCGAAGTCGGTGACGTTCTTCCGCGAGGCGGCGATGGCGCGCTTCGTCGCCTCGTCCACGGCCTCGTCCGCGGCGGCGAGCTCGGCGGCGGAGACGCGGAGGTCCTTCGCCGATTGGAATCCGGCCTTGTCGAAGCGGTTGGAGAGATCGACGAGGGCGGCGTCGCCCTTGGTTTTCACCTCTTCGAGGATGCCTTGGACGATGGCCTCGACCCCGGCAGGCGGAGCGTAGCGGCGGTCCAGCTTGCGGAGCGCCGAGGCGAAGTTCTTCTGGGTGTTGCGGAGGATGCGCATGGGAAAGGCGAAAGGCTACTCAACCACGATGCGCGGCGATTTCAAATACCGTCGCGAGGTCTTTGCTCCTCATGCGATCACGACGAGCCCTGCGGCCGCCGCCACGTTCGACTGGCGCTGGTCGAAGCTGCAAAATTCGGCGGCACCCATCTCCAAAGCGGATGCCACGTGAAGCAAGTCGAGCGAACGGCACAGGGTTCGGGCGCCGTGGAGGGCGGAGAGAGATTCGGCGGTCGCGAAGATTCCCGGCCAATCCACGGCAGTGCGCACCAGGACGCCATCGTCCAAATCGTCCTTCATCTGCTCGGTCAGGATCGCGCATTCGTCGGGGGTGATTTCGCCCCGTCCCGCTTTTTGGCGGAGGGCCGCGCGCATTTCCAGCTCATGCAGCAGGGTGATGGAAGGCGGATGCGGAGAGGCGAGCACGAAGCCTACAGCATCGGCCGAGCGTGGTTCCTGCAGATACAGCTTCAGGAGCACACCTGTGTCGAAATAGCGCATCAGATTCGTTCCTCGCGCGATTCGCTCAGGATGGATTGGGAGTCCGGCAGGATCCGCTCGCCAAAGACCTCCTTCTGGCGGGCGAGAAAGTCGGGTCTTTTCCGGGGAATCTCGACCTGCTCCGGACTCGCGTCGTGGCTTTGCCGGTTTTTGAGAAAGAGGATGAAGTCGTA
>CAYSZN010000300.1:0-5435 GCA_964435425.1 uncultured Akkermansia sp.
CAAATATTTCAGAATTTCAAACGTCCAAAAAATCGAAACCACTGCGCCCCGAATGTCCCACCCCCTGCGCGATGGTGGCTGTATGAACAAGCGCATCCAATCCCAGCCCGTCGTTTCCCCGTCCGCTCTCGCTTCCGTGCTTTCGAAATCCAGAGGTTCCGCCGCTGGTGCCGGACGTCCCGGGCGGAAGGCGGTCGAGAGCGGTCTGCTGAAGCTCTGCGAGGAAATCGCCGGATCGCTCCTGCGCCGCCATCTCGAGTCGGGCGATCCTGTGGGTGTGGTCCGGGCGATGCGGAGCGAGCTGGTCCGCCACCTCCCCGACTGCGACGACACGAGGGCGGGATGGCTCGTCGATCTCGCCCTGGAGCTCATCCATGTGAAGGCCTGCGGCCAGTTCAAACGAAACGCCCTCGAACTGAGCGAGCTGATCGCCCGCGCCGGAAACCAGCTCCGCAACGTGGCGGACAACTGATCCCCGGAGGGGAAGTTGATAGTGGGTGGTTGATAGTTGATAGCACCGGAACCCAAGCTGCGCGTGAGTGTGGATTGGGGAGTCACTCGAAAGAATGGGATTTGGACCACGAATGTCACGAATCACACGAATGGAACTCAAGAATATTCGTGTTCATTTGTGTCCATTCGTGGTCCAAATCCAATCTTAACGAAGTGAAGTTAGTCGGGAGTCTCGGAACCCACGAGTTGCCTCGATGACTGGACTTCGGCGCAAGCCGCACCTTTCCAGCCTCTCAACTCTCAACTACCCACTCTCAACTCAATTCGGCTCCGCCGCCCACCTCACATCGCCTTCTCGTCGATCGCTGCGGGAGGGGCGGAGGTGTCGCCGTCCGCTTCGGTTTCCAGAACGATGCCCGCCTCGGCGGCGAAGTCGGCAAGGGCGAGCTCCTCGAGGGCGGATCGCTCGGTCTCCATGCGGTCGAGATCGCTCGTGTCGATGCTGTCCTTGGCGACGCGGGCGCGGCCCTTGGCCTTGTCCTTCTCTTCGCGGACCATCTCCTCGAGGCGGTTCAGAGTGTCCCCGGACCCGCCGATCGAGCCGATCATGCCGGCGGCCATCTCGTTCAGCTCGGCGGTGGCCTTCGCGATGCGGGTCTGGTCGATGTCGCGCGAGAGGGACTCGATCTTGTCCCTCGCCGCCTTCACCGCGACCTCCTGGGCGTTCTTCAGTTCGGAGTAGGTCTTCTCGGCGTCGGTCAGCTCGGCGACGTTCTCGGCGTGGCTTTCCTTGAGCTGCTGGAGGCGCAGGGCGTATTCGCCGGCGAGCTTGCGGTTCCCCGCCTTGAGATGGGCGGCGGCCTTCGCGGTGAGCTCGCGGATGTCCTTCTCCTCCTTCTTCACCTGCGACATCAGCCGCTCGCAGAGGGCGGCGTGGGAGGCGAGGCCCTTGTTGTATTCGGAGATCTGCTTGCGGAGATTCTCCTTCTCCAGTTCGAGGAGGGCTTCGGGGTTCTTCTTTTCCAGCCCGGAGATGAAGAGACTGAAAAAGCCGCGGACGAGATTGCCAAGACGCTTGAACATGCCCCGACTTTCGCACGCGGGCCGCTGAAAGCAAAAGGCGAAAATGGCTCCCATGTTCGGATTTCGGGCGTCGGTTTCCGGCCTTGATTCGCGTGACTTGCGTTTTTTCCAGCCATCGGCGACTTTTGGCGCATGAAGCCCGTCCTGCCCGCCATCGTCCTGCTTTTCGCCCTCGCCAGCCCGCTCTTCGCCCGGACATGGAAACAGGCATCCTCGGGCAAGGAAATCGAGGCCGATCTGATCAAGGTCGAGGACGGCAAGGTCCACCTGAAGCTCTCCGACGGCCGCACCGGACAGGTCGAGGTTCTCTCGCTCAGCCTCGAGGACCAGGAGTATCTCGCCTCGGTCGAGAAGACGATGGCGGCCTCCTCTGCCGGGGCAGGGCAATGGCCCGCCTTCCGCGGACCGAAGGCGGACGGGATCTCCCCCGACACCGGTCTGCTCGAGACATGGCCCTCCCAGGGGCCGAAGCAGCTCTGGGTCTACGATGGCGCGGGCATGGGCTATTCGGGTTTCAGCATCGTCGATGGCCGGCTCTACACCATGGGCACCCGCGGCGATGACGTCACCGTGGTCTGCGTCGACACGGCCACGGGCAAGGAGCAGTGGGCGGCGGCGATCTCGAAGGACACGCAGGAAGGCTACAACACCGGCTGGGGACACGGGCCACGCAGCACACCGAGCTATTCCGACGGCCATGTCTACGCGATCGATTCCCAGGGGACCGTGGCCTGCCTGAGCGCCGAGGACGGCAAGGTGGCCTGGAAGAAGCACCTCGTCGACGACTTCAAGGGCCAGATGGGCGGGTGGGGCTTCTCCGAATCGCCGCTCGTCGATGGCGACCACCTGATCCTCGCCCCCGGCGGCACCGAGGCCGGCATGGTGGCCCTCGACAAGAAGACCGGCAAGACGGTCTGGAAGACCTCCGACCTGAAGCCCGGCAAGGCCGAATACGCCACCATCCTCGTGACCGAGATCAACGGCATCAAGCAGTATGTGAAGCTCTTCGAGAGCCAGGTCGTCGGCGTCGCGGCGGAGGACGGCCGCATCGTGTGGTCGTCGCCTTGGGAGGGCAAGGTGGCCGTCATCCCCACTCCTATTGTCGAGGGGAACGAGATCTACATCTCCTCCGGCTACGGCATCGGCTGCAAGCTCATCCGCATCGACGAGGACAACAAGGCCAGCGACGTCTGGCAGAACAAGACGATGGTCAACCACCACGGTGGCGTCATCAAGGTGGGCGACCACCTCTACGGATTCTCCGACGCGAAGGGCCTGATCTGCCAGGACTGGAAGACGGGCGAGATGGTCTGGAACGAGAAGGGCCAGTTCACCCTGAAAGGCTCCGTCCACGTCGCCGACGGTCATCTCTACGCCCTCAACGAGGACGACGGCACCCTGACTCTCGTCGAGATCAGCCCCGAAAGCTACAAGCAGAAGGGACAGTTCAAGCTCGATCCGCAGAGCCCGAACCGGAATCCCAAGGGCAAGGTCTGGACCCATCCGCTCGTCCTCGACGGCAAGCTCTACCTGCGCGACCAGGAGTATGTCGTCTGCTACGACGTGAAGGGGTGAGCGGATCTGCTCCTCTGTGGGCGGACCCGACAGGGTTGGGCCGCCCGTCCGACCCTCCTTGACCGATGCCGACGGACGATGCCGACGACGCTCCTGCGGCAAAGGGGCCGCCTCCGCTTCCAGTCGAGCGCCGGGCCGCGTGGTGGGCTTGGCCGCTCGTCGTCTTTGCCCTGATTCCCTACGACACCCTCTTCGAGCATTTGCTAGGACCTCGGGACGGGAAGGGGAAACAGGCTGCGGCCGTGGCGCGGGCCGAGAGCAGTGCCGCCGACCTGGCCTTGCTGAAGCTGCAGGCGCAGGTCGTCATTGCCTCGTCCAAGCTCGATCCGAAGGCGGCGGAGAAGGCGCGCGACGACCTCGCCTCGATGGTCTCGGGCGACCGGGCCGTGGCGGCGCTGGCGCTGCTGGAGGGCTTTGTCGATCCCGCCTCGCCGCGGGCGGGTTCGGCCCTGCGCCGTCTCTCCGGCCAGGCCCCGGGCGATCTGGCCGAAGCCGTGGGCGAGGCGGTGACCAGCGGCGTGGACGAGGAGGGACGCGCGCGCCTGCGGAGCCATCTGGGCTGGTTTGCTGATCTCGCCCGCGGACCCGATGGCAGCGCGCCGCCGCAGGAGGGCGCGATCCGGACGCGGGCCTACGTCGTCCTCGCCGCGATGGGCTTCGGAGTCGTGGCCGTGTGTTTCGGCCTGCTCGTCGGCGTCCTGCTGCTCATCTTCCATCTGCGCCGGATCCAGGCGGGGGAGTCGAGGAATGCCTTTGTTCCCTCCCGCCGTCATGCGGGGATGCTGCTGGAATGCTTCGCCCTCTATCTTGGGATCATGACCGCCGGGGCGCTGGCGGGCGCCTTTTTCGGGGGAGCGTATTCCATCGCGGGCTATTTTGCGGCGGTGGTGGTGCCGTTGCTGTGGCCGTGGCTGCGAGGAGTCGGCTGGAGCGAATTCCGCGGACTGGTCGGGCTGCATCGGGGGCAGGGCTGGTGGCGCGAGATCGGCGCGGGCTGCGTCGGCTATCTCGGCGTCCTCGCGGTCGCCTCCATCGGGATTGCGCTGACCCTCGCCCTGACTCTGCTGGCGGGGTTCTTCGAAAGTGGCGGAGAAGCGGCCTCCGCCGCCGCCTCGGGAGGCGGTGGGACTGGGGCACGGCCCGTCGGTCCCGAGGCCCATCCCGTGGTCGGATGGATCTACGAGGGCGGATTCTGGACACGGCTTGCCTGCCTCGCCCTCGCGGCGGGATTTGCACCCCTCTTCGAGGAGCTGTTCTTCCGCGGAGCCTTGCAGCGGTATTTCCGCGGGCGGTTCCGCTTCCTCGCCTCGGCCTTGCTCACCGCCCTGATCTTCGCGGCGCTGCATCCGCAGGGAGTCTTCGCGATTCCGGCTCTGGCGGGGATCGGGGTCGGGTTTTCCCTGCTGCGCGAGTGGCGGGATTCGCTGATCGCCCCCATGACGGCCCACGCGATCAACAACGGCTGCCTTGTGGCGATGCTGTGGTGGATCCTTTGACAGGGAGTTGAGAGTCGGTTGTTGAGGGTTGAGAGGATGGGAACGAACGGCTTGCGCGGCAAGCCGGGGTCCTTTCGGGTTTTGTCGTCGCGTCGCGTCGGCTTCCGAACTTTGGCAAAGCGAATTATAAAAATGTCTTGATTAATCGCTTTCACCCCGCTAGTCTGTTTTTATTAGAATAATCATAATAAAACTCGCTTTGTTCTGTTGATTTTATATATTGTGGTTATTCTAACAACCGTCTTTCATCGGTCTGACCGTCATGTCCTTCTCGTTTCGAAACATCTTCTCTCCGGACGATCCTGAGTTCGAGACTTCCGATGCCGCTGCTGTCCAGGACGGCTTTTCGGCTCCGGGCTCGCCGACGGGACGGGGAAACCTGGAGGCCGGAGCTTCCTCTGCGCCGCCCACGCAGACTTTTCTGGCGAGCGAGCTGCTTCCCTATATTCCAAAGGCCATTGCTGCCCAGAGCGGCATTCCCATGGAGAGGGAGGTGCATGTCCCTCTGCCCAGCGATGGAACGCTCGACGTACCCCTTTCCGCGATCTATCAGATCTGTCCGGAGCTGTTCGCGGCCGAGATCACGCCGCTGAACGACAGTGTGGTGACCCTGCCTCCGCGTCTAGGCGCGACGCCGGCGACCTCGGGGAGTGCTCCCGTCCTTGCCCAAAAGCCCTTTGTGGGCAAGATGGAGGCCGCTGCTTCTCCGGGCGGTTCCGAGGGGAATCCTTTCTGGTCGCCTCTTGCTGCGGGGACGCCAAGTCCGGCGGGATCGGAGAAGTCCTTCGGCAGTGCTCCGGCGGCGAAGGAAAATCCCTTCTCCTCCGA
>CAYSZN010000301.1:0-5416 GCA_964435425.1 uncultured Akkermansia sp.
CAAGATGAACCGATCCCTCTTCGACATCGGCGGCGAGGCCCTCGTCGTGAGCCAGTTCACCCTGCACGCCCGGACGCGGAAGGGCACTCGCCCGAGCTTCGACCGGGCGGCAAGGCCCGAGGTGGCGATCCCGCTCTACGGGCAGTTCGTCGCCTCTCTCACGGAAGGACTCGGCAAGCCCGTGGCGACAGGGGAGTTCGGAGCGATGATGAAGGTGGCGCTGGTGAACGACGGGCCGGTGACGATCCTGCTGGATTCGCGGGTGAGGGAGTGAGGAACGTGGCGATTCCTCGCTCAAATTGCGCCAGAACGGCGATTTATGCGCCAGAATCGAGGTTTGTGCGCCACTAGAAAGAGCTTCTTGTGGCGCATAACGGGTAAATGCGCCACTTCGGACCACTGGCCGCGCGGACGGATTCGAGGGAGAGGTTTTTGTTGGCAAAAGGATGGACATCTGCTCCCTTGCCTGACCTCGAAACATGAAACTCCGACACGCGTCTGCGTTCCTCCCCGGGGCCGCGATCGCCCTCTTCGTCTCCTCCTGCCACACGGTGGGACCGGACTATTCCGGTCCGAAGCCCCGTGTCCCCGATGCGTGGTCGCGCAGCGCCCTCCGCGATCTCGGGGGAGGCTCTTCCCTCGCGGGCTGGTGGAAGGGGTTCCGCGATCCCTCGCTGAACACTCTGATCGAGCGGGCCCGCAGCACCAATCCCGACTTGAAGGGCGCTCTCGCCCGCATCGCCGAGGCGCGCGCGCAGCGCGGTATCGCCCGCAGCCAGGGCCTCCCGCAGGCCAATGCCGGGGCCGCCTATTCCCGCAACCGGACCAGCGAGACGCTGGCGGGTGGAGCGGGGAGGATCGGCCGGGACAATCCCTCCAGCCTCTACAGCACCGGCTTCGACGCCGGCTGGGAAGTCGACCTCTTCGGTGGCATCCGCCGCTCCGTCGAGGCGGCCGACGCGAACCTCGCCGCCCGCGAGGAGGACTATCGCGACGCCCTCGTCACTCTCTTTGCGGAGGTCGCCCTGAACTACGCCGACTACCGCACGCTCGAGGAGCGCATCGCCGTAGCCACCCGCAACATCGCGGCGCAGCGCGGGTCCGTTGATCTCGCCAAGGGGCGTCTCGACGCCGGTCTCGTTCCCCGCATGGACGTGACCCAGGCCGAGACGAACCTCGCCCTCTCCGAGGCTACCGTTCCCCTCCTCCGCGCCGAATTGGCCGCCGCGAAGAACCGTCTCGCCAGCCTCGCGGGGGGCTTCCCCGGCTCAGTCGAGGGGTTGCTCGCGCGCTCCCGCGGGATCCCCGTGCCGTCGTCGGGATACTCCGCCGGACTGCCCGCCGACCTCCTCCGCGCCCGTCCCGACATCCGCCGCGCCGAGCGCGAGCTCGCCGCCCAGACGGCCCGCATCGGCGTGGCCGAGGCCGAGCTCTACCCGCGTCTGTCCCTCGCCGGCGATTTCCAGCTCCAGTCCGCCCGTAGCGGCGACCTCTTCGACAGCGCGAGCCGCGCCTACGGATTCGGCCCCTCCTTCCGCTGGGCCATCTTCAGCGCCGGCCGCATCCGCAACGAGATCGCGTCCGAGGAGAGCCGCGCCCTCCAGGCCCTCGCGGGCTACGAGACGACCGTCCTCTCCGCCGTCGAGGAGGTCGAGACGGCGATGGCCGCGATCCAGCACGAGCGCGACCGCCTTTCCGATCTCGGCCGCGCCGTGGCCACTTCGCGCGAGACGGTCGATCTGGTCAAGAAGAACTACGAGAGCGGTCTCGTCAGCTTCCAGAACGTGCTCGATGCCGAGCGGACCAAGTTCGGAGCCGAGGACGAGGAGACCGTCAGCCGCGGCCAGGTCGTCCGTCACTACATCGCCCTCTACAAGGCGCTCGGTGGCGGAACGCAGTGCGAATACATCCCCGAGACCGGACCCTACGCGAAGCCGGGCCCATTCCGGAAGCGCGCGAAATCCGGCGAGCCTGCCTCGCCTGCCGTCGACGCGCCGGAGGCGGCCTCCAATTCATGAGGGGGCCTGAGGCTGCCCGGAACCGCGTCTTGCCGAGCCGGGAAAGGTTCGGCGATTCCTTGAAGTCCGGGATTGGCTTCCGCCGATGCCGTGTGATACAATTCCGGCTGTCATGATCGGACCAGACGACATCGGTGAACGGAGACCGGCGAGCCACACGCCATCCATCGCGCTTGCGATCGCAGCGACCCTGCTGCTGGTCGTGGGAGCCCTCAGCTATCGCGACTACGTCCGATCGGGCTACGAGAAGGAGTTTGCGGAGAAGGAGGACCGGCTGATGCAGCGTCTGGGGCTCCCTGGCACGGCCCCGGCCCAGCCAGCCTCCGCCCAACCGGCCGGCGCCGTGCCGGCCGCTGGAACCACCGTGCTCTACGATGCCCAGGGAAATCCCGTCTATCTCACGGGAGTGGCCCCGGGCCAACAGCCGCCTCCCGCCGCCCGCGAGGCGCAGGCGGCGCTTCCCGCTCCCGAAGATCCCGACCTCGCCAGCCTGCGCGAGTCCCTCGACCAGGCCCGCGAGCAGAGCCGTCTCACCGAGCAGAGATACAACCAGCTCGCCGCCGGTGGCACCGCGTCCTCCCCGGCGGGATCGGCGTCGGTCGCACCGTCCGCGGGAGGCAGCCAGGCGGCGATCACCTCGGAGCTGCCGGACTTTCTCCGCAATGCGGTCGAGAATCCGCCCGGCGGCCATCCGGAGATCGAGGCGCAGCTCCAGCGGATGCGTTCGCAGGTGCTGGCCGCGCCTTCGCTCGCGAAGGTGACCAGCTACGACGCGGAGTGGGGCATCGTCACCTTCGACGCGGGGGCGGCCCAGGGGGTGAAGGTCGATCATCGCTTCGCGGTGCGCCGCGGCAGCGACGTGCTCGGCTGGGTGAAGGTCAGCGAGGTCACGCCGGATCAGGCCATCGCGACTCTAGTGACCCGGAATGCCAACAGCGAGACTGCGGTGAAGCCGGAGGTCGGCGACGACCTCATCGACTTCGAGCTGTTCTGACCACAGGCCCCGCCGCGGCGACTGCCGCCAGCTTCGAGAGCGAGGCCTTGAGCACGTTCATCGGATAGGGTTTCTGCAGGAAGCCGATGTGCGGGATGCCGCCGAGGCCATGTTCCTCGGGTAGGCTTCCATGTCCGCTGGTGACGAGGATGGCGAGTCCGGGATGGCGGTGGTGCAGCTCGCGGGCGAGGTCCCAGCCCGACACGGTCTCGGGCATGACGACATCCGTCAGGACGAGGGAGACCCGGTCGCGGACTTCTGGCCAGAGATCAAGCGCCTCGCGCCCCGAGGTCGCTTCGACGACGGTGCATCCGAGCACCTCGAGCAGTTTTCGGGCGAGCCTCCGGACCACGGCCTCGTCTTCGACGAGGAGGACGGTGGTGCCCGCGAGCGAGGTCGCGGCGTGTGGGGCTGCCCCTCCTGCGGAGAGGGCCGATCCGGTGGCCTCGCAGGGGCGGCTTTCGGCCGGGAGGAGGATGTGGACGGCTCCGTTGCCGCCGCTTTCGAAGCAGCCGCCGTGCTCCGCGACGATGGAGGCGACAGGGTGTGGTCCCGCGCCCGACCCTGTCCATTCCCCGATGGGCAGGGAGGCGGTCTCCCGTTCGTCCGCGATGCGGAGGCGGACGAAGAGATGGGGCTCGTCGCCGTCCATCTGGACCGTCGGGCGCGTCGAGATCGAGATGGAGCCGCCTTGCGGCATGGCGTCCCGGGTGTCCAGAACCAGGGCCAGGAGCAGTTCGCGGATCTTCTCCTCGTCGGCGCGGACGAGACCGATGGCAGGGTCGAGATCGAGGCGGATGGCGATGTTTTCGTCCAGCACCCGGCGCATCATGGACGCGAAGCGCTCGACCATCCGGTTGAGGTCGCCGTGGCACAGTTCGGATGGCTCGCGCCCGGTGGCATGGAGGAGCCGTCCGGAGAGATCGGCGGCCTGTCCCGACGCCTCGCGGATCTGGCCGAGCGACTCGCGCCAGCCTTCCCAGTCGCCAGCCTCGAACGCCTCGCCGAGGAGATGGAGGTGGCCTTCGATCAGCGTGAGGAGATGGTTCAGGTCGCCGGCGAAGGCGCCGGAGAGGGAGCCCTCACCCGAAAGCCGCTGGGCGCGCCGGAGCAGGGAGAGAAGGTCGCGGCGCTGCAGCTCCTCCTGGTCGCGCTCCAGGCGCGAGGCCGAGAAAGTCGCGGCGAGGGAGAGGAGGGAGCGGAAGCGGCGGGCCTCCGTCCGGCTGTGCGGGGACCGGAAGCCGACGCAGAGGGCTCCGGCGACCCGCCGGTCCGCGAGGAGGACGGGGCGGACCAGGAACCAGCGGGGATCGGCGTCGAGCTCCAGCTCGATGACGCTGGAAAGTCCGGGAGAACGGTGCTCCGAGAGAGCCTCGACCAGGGGGGAATGGAGGGCGTGGAGGGGCAGGTCGGACGATTCGTGCCCCGAGGAGACCGAACCCACAGCCGCGAGGCGGGCGTCGAGCTCGACGAGGACGATGGAGTCGGCCCGGAGGATCTGCCGCAGCAGGTCGAGGAGGGGCTGCACGTCGCCGCCGAAGGAGAGGTCCAGCGCCTCGTCGATGAACCGGTGGGTCCGCGTTTCTCCGTCGCGCAGCTCGCTCTCGCTCCGTTCCAGGAGCGTGCGGGTGAGGTTGGGCGAGGACAGCTCCTCGACCAGGCCCGACAGCAGCGTCTCCTCGCTGCAGGAGAGCAGGCCGACGGTGTGACGGACATGGACCCAGTCGCCTTGCCGGCTGCGTCCGATCCGGTAGTCGATCGAAAGGTAGGGGGCCGCAGGCGACCGTTCGCGGTCGAGGAATTCCGAGAAGGCGGCCTGGTCCCGTGGATGGATCCGCAGCATCCATTCCTCCAGGGATTCGGCGGCGAGGGAGCCGTGCGTGGAGAGCTGGTTGGTCGCGGGGTTCCACTGCCAGAAGGAGAAGGCACCCGTTCCGTAGAGGTCGAGCACTTCGGAGGCAAGCCCCCGGGCCGCGACCGGCATCGGCGGAGCGGAGGAGGCTCTGGAGCGTCCGAAGGCCAAGGGAGGCCGCTCCAGAGCAGGAGGTCGGAAGCCGTGGGAGGATGGATGGCCAGAATTCACAAATATTATAATTTCAATAAAAACGCACCGAAAAGGTCTCGCAAGCGGTAAATCTTCCTTTGGAGCGCAAAAAAGCCGGTCCGGAGGCAAGTCCGAAGCTCGAAATCCGAATGTCAGGAAGTGGCTTCGGATCTCTCGACGGACATCGGCGGAACGCTTGCGCGATCCGCTACACCGAGAATCTAGCTTCGGAGTCCAAGGTAGCCCCGAGCGGCTCGCTCGGGGAAGGAACGTCGCTTGGACGCCCGATTGACCGCGCGGCCCTACCCCTTGCCTTGTGGCAAGGCGAGGCTCAGTTCTGCGGGGCCGGGGCCGCAGGTG
>CAYSZN010000302.1:0-5401 GCA_964435425.1 uncultured Akkermansia sp.
GGCAGCACACCGCTGCTCCACTGGCGCGCGGAGATGGGCTGCTGGCCGGACTTGCCCGCCGAAGTCAGGACGATGAAGCCGGGGAGATCCTCCGTCTCCGCGCCGAGCCCGTATTGCAGCCAAGATCCCATGCTCGGCCGACCCTTGATGATGGAGCCGGTGTTCATGAAGGCGTGGGCGGTGTCGTGGTTGATCTGCTCGGTCTGCATCGAGCGGATCACGCAGAGGCGGTCGGCCTGCTTCGCGATTTCGGGGAAGAGGTCGCTGATCTCGATGCCGGACTGGCCGTGCTTCGAGAAGGTGGTGAAGGAGCCGCGTGCCTTGAGTTCCGCGTTCTGCAATTGGGCGAGCTGCTCGCCCTTGGTGAAGGATTCGGGGAAGGGCTTGTCGTGCAGCTCCTTCAGCTTCGGCTTCCAGTCGAAGGTCTCGAATTGCGAAGGCCCTCCCGCCATGCAGAGGAAGATGACGCGCTTCGCCTTCACCGGGAAGTGAGGCGTTTGGAGGACTCCGCTCCAGTGGTCGGGTTTGGGAAGGGAGGGAGCGGCGCCCGCCTCGTTGAGGAGGGAGGAGAGGGCGATGCCGCCGAAGCCGTAGGCGCTTTGCTGGAGGAAGCTGCGGCGGTTTAAGAGGGAGGGATTGGGATAGTTCATGGCGGGGGAGCGGTGGGGTAGAGAAATTCGTGAGAATTTCTTCTCGATTCGCGTCAGCAGATGGATCGGCCGAAGTTCTCACGAACTTCGCTACTGCTCGGATGACGTTTTGCCTTCATACGGGAGTGCAGATCAGTAGCGGGTAATAGTTTCCTGTGCATTCAACAGCACCCGCGCCACTTGAGTCCATGCGGCGTGCTCGACCGGATCGATGTTCGCCTTCGGAGCGATGCCGATGGCGACGAGCTTGGCGGCTTCTTCGGGCGTCTGTCGATACTCCTCTCGCTGTTTGGTTAGGAACGAAGCCAGGCTCTCCAGTTCCTTCGCTTTCGGTTCCCGGTTCATTGCCAATTGGAAAGCGACCGCCAACCTCGCGCGATCATCCTCCGCCTTCTCCTTCAGCAAGCGCTCCGCAAGGACCCGCGCCGCCTCGACGAACGCGGGATCGTTCAATAGTGTCAGCGCCTGCTGCGGCGTGTTGCTCAGCGTCCTTGCGGCGGCGCATTCGTCGCGGGCGGGGGCGTCGAAGTTCGCCATCATGGGATGGAGGAAGGTGCGCTGCCAGTGGGTGTAGACCCCGCGCCGCCACTGCCGTTCGTCGGTGTCGGCGATGTAGTCGCGGTCGGGAAACTGCAGGGCGGCGTAGTAGCCGGCGGGCTGGTAGGGCTTCGCGCTCGGGCCGCCTATTTCGTCGAGCCGCAGCAGCCCGGCGATGGCGATGGCGTTGTCGCGGACGAATTCGGCCTCGAGCCGCCGGGGATTCTGCGAGGCGAGGAGACGGTTCGCCGGATCGAGGGCGAGGGCCTCGCGCTGGTAGACGCTGCTCTGCCGGTAGGCTTCGCTGGTGACGAGGAGCCGCACCATGTGCTTCAGGTCCCAGCCCGATTCGCGGAACTCGACGGCGAGCCAGTCGAGCAGTTCGGGATGCGAGGGCAGCTCGCCCTGCGATCCGAGGTCGTCGACGACGGCGCTGAGCCCGGTGCCGAAGAACATCGCCCAGAGCCGGTTCATCACGGCGCGCGCGGTGATGGGGTTCGCGTCGGAGACGATCCAGTTGGCCAGATCGAGGCGGGTGAGGCGCTTCCCTTCGCCGCTCTCAAAGCGTCCAGGGAGGAAGGAGGGCGTCGCGGGAAGGACGACCGGGCCGCTTTCGTCCTGCCAGTTGCCGCGTGGAAGGACGCGGATCTCGAGCGGCTTCGCGACGGACCGGGTCACCATGGTCCAGGTCCGGCCTCCGAAGAGCTCCCGTTCCTTCGCCGCGAGATCGTGGACCATGTCGTAGACGGCGCGGTCGTGCGCGGTGGCGAGGAGGAAGGTGGTCGCGGCGAGGCGGGACTGGACCGGATCGCGCTGGTCCCGTGGCTGTGTCAGGGCGGCGAGGCACGCGGCGGAGGCGGTTTCGAGCGGGGCGACGGCGGCGAGGGGCGAGACCGAGAGCCGCACCGGCAGGAGGTTGTCGCCGCCGAGGACCGCGACGAGCTGCTCGTCCGGCTTCAGGGCCAGAGAGGTGGAGAGCAGCCAGACGGCTTCGGGTGCGGCGTCGCTCCCGGTTTCGTAGGGCAGCCGCCATTCGGGGCCGAGTCCGGGAACCTCGGCGCCGGAGCGGTAGATGGTGCGCTTCGCCGTGGCGTCGCCGATGCGGAGTCCGATCTTCCGGGCCTTTCCTTCGGCGTCCTGCGCTTCCAAGGCGAAGGTGAGCGACTTGCCGAGACGGGAGGCGTAGGTCTCGGGATCGAGTTCGTCCTTCGCGATGGAGAGCTTCACGGCGGCGAGGGAGGGAAGGTCTCCGGACTCGAGGGCGATCCGCGCCGTCTCTCCCCGGCCGAGCCCCTTGTCGGCGACGAAGGAGCGCTGCGGGGAGAGCGTGGCGGCGCGGTTCTCCAGGGGCTTGCCGTCCTTGTGGATGGAGGAGCTGGCGGGCGTCAGCGGAATCCAGCCGTCGGGATGCTTCGCGAGGAGGGGGGAGAGACCTTTCTCCCACTCCGCCTGGGTGGCGGACGCGCTGGCATCCGCGGCGAGCGTCTCCGCCGTTGCGGCGAGGTGCTGGTCGAGGGCGGCGACGGCCGCGGCGTGGCGCTTCTTCAACCAAGGGCTTTCGACCTCGATCTCGGGAGGGAAGGGGGACTCGTTGTTGAAGCCGCGCAGCTCCGGCTCGGGCGTGTAGCCGTAGTCCGAGTAGACGCCCCACTGCTGCATGTCGGCGAAGAAGGCCTGCAGCTCGTAGAAGTCGCTGGCCTTGATCGGGTCGAACTTGTGGTCGTGGCATTCGGCGCAGCCGAAGGTGCTGCCGAACCAGGCCGCCGCGACGGAGCGGACGCGCTCGGCCCCGTATTTGGCGAGGTATTCCTTCGGCTGGGCTCCACCCTCCCGGGTCATCATGTTGAGACGGTTGTACCCGGTGGCGACAAGCTGTTCGGTCGTCGGGTCCGGCAGGAGGTCGCCGGCGAGTTGCTCGCGGGTGAACTGCTCGAAGGATTTGTTCGCGTTGAAGGCGTCGATGACGTAGTCGCGGTAGGGGAAGATGCGCTGGTTCTGGTCGCCGTGGAAACCGACGGTGTCGGCGTAGCGGGCGATGTCGAGCCACCACACCGCCATCCGTTCGCCAAAGTGCGGCGAGTCGAGGTAGCGGTCGACGAGCGTCTTCCATCCGTCGTCGGAAAAGGCGTTTTTGTTGGGATCATTGCCCACGGCCCGTGACCCGCGACCCGCCGTGACCGAATGCGGCGGCAGGCCGGTGAGATCGAGGGATAGGCGGCGGTCGAGAAGGTGCGGCGGGGCCGGGGGCGAGGGCTCCAGCCCTTTTTCGGCGAGCGCTGCGCGGATGAAGGCATCGACGGGATGCACCTGTCCGTGCCCTTCCGGGAGATCGGGGCGGACGAGGGGCGCGTAGGCCCAGTGCGGTTCGTAGACCGCCCCCTCGGCGACCCAGCGGCGGAAGAGCTCCTTCTGCTCCGGAGTGAGCGGCTTGTGCGCCTTCTCCGGCGGCATGGGGTCGTCCTCGTCGAAGATCCGGGCGATGATCTCGCTGGCGTCGGGATCGCCGGGCACGATGGGGAGGGCGCCGTCCTCGGTCTCCCGGATCGCCTCCTCGCGGAGATCGAGGCGCAGGCCTGCTTCGCGCGTCTTCGGGTCGAAGCCGTGGCAGTGGAGACAGGTGTCCGAGAGGATGGGCCGGATGTCGCGGTTGAAGCGGACCGGTTCCGTCGCCGCGGTGACGGCGGGAAGGGCGAGGGCGAAGAGGAGGAGGAAGGGTTTCATCGGGCAGGGCGCTGCGCAACGCTCCGGCCATCATACCCGGAAACGGCCCTGCATTGAAAGGCGGAATCAGGTGAGTAAGATGGGGAAGTTGAGAGTCGAGAGGCTGGACCTGGCTCCTGAGATTCGGATTTCGAGCTTCGGATTTTGCATGACTGGGAGGGGGGGGGTTCAAGTCCCCGCTGCTGGATTGAGGCTGGACGGCTCCACCCTCGGAGCTCCACCTATGGGACTTGAAAAGTCCAGATCCTTTCCAGCCTCTCAACTCTCAACCACCAGCGCTCAACTCGTCCAAAGGCCGCCCTACCACGTCCAGCGTACCTGATAGAGATCCGTCCGGCGCTGCCGCAGATTCCTCACGCTGCCGCGGCG
This sequence comes from uncultured Akkermansia sp., assembly GCA_964435425.1. Lineage (GTDB taxonomy): Bacteria > Verrucomicrobiota > Verrucomicrobiia > Verrucomicrobiales > DEV007 > Arctic95D-9. Next base: position 4,278 of record CAYSZN010000302.1, read on the forward strand.
GTGGAGGGTCTCGAGCAGGCCGAGGTCGAGGTCGGCGACGAGCGCCGTCTCGATGCCGGCCGGAGCCTCGGTGACGATGGCGTTCTCGGGGAATCCGTAGTCGCTCGGGGAGAAGACGGCGGAGCGGGCGTATTGGAAATCCATGTTCGCGACGCCGGGCAGGTTGCCCACGCTGCCGGCGGCGGCGACGTAGCACTCGTTCTCGATGGCGCGGGCCTGCGCGCAGTAGCGGACGCGGTGGTAGCCGGAGGCCGTGTCGGTGCAGAAGGGAACGAAGAGGATCTGCACACCCTCCGCGGCGAGGAGCCGTCCGAGCTCGGGAAACTCGGCGTCGTAGCAGATGAGGATGCCGACTTTCCCCGAATCGGTGTCGAAGACGCGCAGAGTGTCGCCTCCGCTCATCTCCCACTCCGTCTCCTCGCTCGGGGTGGAGTGGAGCTTGCGCTGCTCCTCGACCGTGCCGTCGCGGCGGCAGAGATAGGCGACGTTGTAGAGGCGGCCGTCTTCCACGAGGGGGAAGCTGCCCGTGACGATGTGGATCTGGCGCTCGACGGCCTCGCGGAGGAAGAAGTCCCGCATGTCGGGGGTTGATTCGGCAAGCTTCCGGATGGCGGAGGAGGCGCCTTCGGCTTTCCAAGGGGCCATGAGCGGTGCGTTCACGTATTCGGGAAAGCAGACGAAGTCCGCTCCGTAGCCCACCATCGCTTCGAGATAGAACTGGACCTGCTCTCGGAATTCCCCGGGTCCGGCGAGTGGTCGCATCGCGAGCTGGACCAGACCGACGCGAACGGAGCGTGATGGAGGGTCGTTGGTGGGGGAGGAGGGAGCGCTCATGCGACGGGATTCCTTACCCGAACGGAGCAGTCTGGCAAGTGAATAGGCATGGCGGAGAGACGCGGGGAGCCGGAGAAGATGTGGAGAAGCCTCTTTATTCCTACTCTTCCTCGTCCTCCTGCTCCTACTCAAATTCGTAGGATAGGCGGGCTTGGGGAGGAAGTAGGAGTAGGAGGACGAGGAAGAGTAGGGGGAGCTGTTGCCGCAAGGCAAGGGTAGGGCCGTGCGGCCCGCGCGGCCAATCGGGCGTCCCCACGACGTTCGTTCCCCGAGCGGGCCGCTCGGGGCTA
>CAYSZN010000303.1:0-4914 GCA_964435425.1 uncultured Akkermansia sp.
GACCGGCGTCGCTCCGGCCGCCCGCAGCCGTTCAGGGTCGGTGCCGGCGGCGTACCCGAGCACCCGCATCCCGGCGGCGGCGGCGGCGCTCGCGCCGGTCACGCTGTCTTCAACGACGACGCACGCCTGCGGCGCGACGGCGAGCCTGCTGGCGGCCAGCAGGTAGAGGTCAGGGTGCGGCTTGCCGCGGGCCACGTCCTCGGCCCCGGTGTAGTTCGGTCCGAAGAAACGCGCCAGGCCGGTCGCGGCGAAGCAGACCTCGATGTTCTTCCGCGAGGTCGAGGAGCCGAGCGAGACCGGCACCCCGGCGGATTCGAGCGACTCGAGCAGGGCGACGACGCCGGGGAGCGGCTCGATGCCGTCGGCGGCGAGGAGTTCGCGGTAGAGCTCCTCCTTGCGCTCGCCGAGGGCGTGGATCGCCGCATGGTCCTCGGGAGCGGTCCAACGGAAGACGTGGGGAATGCACATGACGTTGCGCATGCCGAAGGACTCCTTGAACTGCGCCTTCGTCAACGGCTTCCCCACCTCCTCGGCGAGCCGAAACCAGCTCCGTTCGTGCTGGTCATGCGAGTCGATGAGGACGCCGTCGAGATCGAAGACGACGCCGATGGCGGAGAAGGCGGGAAGGTCGGACATGGCTGCCCCGAAGATCGCGCCGGGCGGCGAAAGGGCAAGGGCGCGGCTACTTCCGATTGCAGGTGAAGACCTTCACCGTCTGCTTCCCGGTTCCGTCCTTGACCGTGAACTCGATCTTGTAGGTCCCCTTCTTCTTCGTCGGCACCACCTGCTTGAAGCGGCGCAGGACCGTGCCTGCGGTGAGCTTCACAGCCTTGGAGCCGCTGAACTTGCCCTTGCCGAACTTGACCCGGTAGTGGACCGACGCCACACGGATGTCGTCCCCGGCGACCCCTTGGACCGCGATGCTGGGCTTCTTCGTCGATTTCGGTCCGGAGAGCGCCAGGCCGGGTCTCAGGATGTCGACGGGGGCGGGAGCCGGATGCTGGATCGTGAACTCCCGCGAAACGGTGCCATGGGCGTCGCTGGCGTGGACGGTGAAGGTGTAGGTGCCGTAGGGCGCCTCAATGGGGCCGGAGAGGAGCCCGTAGAGATCGTCGTCCTGCCGGCCGTGCATGAAGAACATCCCGGCCGGGAGGGTGCCTTCCTCGACCCAGACGCGATAGGGCATTCCGGTCGTGGAGAAGACAGCCTGCAGATTGTTTCCCTGCGTCCGGAGGGTGGTTCCGTTGACGACGCTGCCGTAGCCCGGCGTCGGCGTGGACGGCGCTCCGAAGTCCAGGGGCGGGGCAGCCACGTTGGTCTTTTGCTCGAGATAGAGCAGATGCCATTTCTTCGTGCTCGCCTCCACCATGGTCTCCGTCGTCTCCAAGGTCGTGGCGAGGCCGAAGACATGGTAGGCGGGGTCCGAGGACGAGGCGGGGATCGCCGGGTCGATGAGAAGCTGCGCCGGGGATGCGTTCCCGGCGTTCACGGGGACATTGAGGGTGTCGCTGATGTCGTAGCCGGGAAGCGGGCGGAAGAACTGCAGATGCCCGGCGTCGGAGTATTTGACGTAGCAGAGGACGGGATCGAGGAGGACGTTCCAATCGGGATCGTTCTCCGCATGGACGGCGGTGAGATAGACGTTGCCGTGGGGGTCGACGGCCATGTCCCTGACCGCGCTGTAGTTGTCGACGCGATAGTAGGGCGACTCGAAGGGCAGCGACCTCAACCAGCCACCCGAGGGGGTGCTGTCCCCGTTGAGGACATGGCGGGAGAGCATCCACCCGGGAAAGCGCAGATAGTCGTCCGACTTCCCGACGAGCGTGGCCTTTCCGTCCTTCACGATCATGCGGTCGGCGAACTCCTCTCCTTCCGGCTCGCAGATCCATAGGTCCTGGAGGGGATTGCTCTCGTTTCCGGAATGGAACTGGAATCCGTAGATCTTGTAGTCGTAGCGGTGGAAGGGAGGCCCGGCGAGCTGCTCCTTTTGGTTTGCGAGGACGAGCAGGCGGGAGTCCCCGTCCATGGCGATGTCGGCGACGGCCCGTTGGACATGGCCGGTCTGCCAAGGCTCTCCCGTCGAAATCTCGAAGGGAATGGAGGCATCGATCTTGATGCCCTCGGGGTCGTATATTTCGACGCGGTATTGGTGGTAGTCCTGCCAAAACGACTCCAGCCACTCGTCGCTGGTCCGGGCGATCCAGGCGATCCGTCCGTCGGGGAGGAGGAGGGCCTTGAGGATGCGGTGATTCTTGTATTGGGGAGGTTCCGATCCGTTGTAGCCGAACGTGTGGGCGGTGCCCCGGCTGCCGTCGTAGAGGGCGATCTCGGTGACCTGCGAGGCCGGTCTCTGGCCATAGGGCGACCCCAAGTCCTCCCCCGACTCGAGGACGTGGATGGTGTCGGCGGATTCGTCCACGAGGGTGGTGATATAGTCCTTCCCGACCGGGGCGCTCCCTCCTACCGAGGTAACCTGCCGCCAGTGGAACATCCCATCCGGCGCGAAGCTCGCGAGAACGACGCGCGGTCCGAATCCGACGACGACCCGGGCGACGACGAGAACCTGATGTTCGGTGAAGAGGATTTCCACGATGTCGATGTCATCTACGACATCGGGCCCCCAGTGCTCGGAATGGTGGGAGTTGTCGCGGTTCCACCCATCGTAGTTGATGCCGTCGCCGGCGAGCTGGTCGAAGTCCCAGGTCTCGGTCGATGCCCCCGGGGTATGCTCGGTGGGCGTCACGTCGATCCGCTCGTGGGTGACCTTCCACAGGGCCGTCCCTTCGGGATCGAGCTTGGTCAGGGTGCGCTTGTTCCCGACGTAGAAATTCCCCTCGCTGTCGCGCGCCATGACCGGCTTGGAATACCAGGACAACGCACGGCGTGTCGTCTCGCCCTCGACGGATTCGACCGAGACGCTTGCGGGATCGACGGTCCCTTGCAGGTGGAAGGGCGTCGGGTCTGCCTGCGCGAGAAGCGGGCAGAGGGAACCCAGTAGCCCAAGCAGAAGGGCGGGATGCGGGCGCATAGATAGGAATAGTTGGAATTCCAAGGCGACCTCCATATGGGGCGGTCTTTTTTTCAGAAAGCGGTAATCTTCCGATGACGGATCGGCTGCGGATTATTCATGGAAATGCCTATCGAGTCAATGGGAATGTTAGGCCCCGCGATCCGTCGTTCGCAATGCCGGGCGGCGCTGGAGAACCACCAGCACTTTCCGATCCCATCCCTTGCGGAAAAACCGTGACTCACCGCGCCTCCGGTTTCCCCTCGGGCCAATGGAGCGTTTCCAGATCGGCGGCCTCCGCATCGCTGAGCTGGCCGGGTTTTCGGTTTCCGGCCCCTTGCCGCTTCGTCAGGGTGTCGCCCAGTTCGGCGCGGGCGGCTTCGGCCAGCTTCATCAGTTCGGCGACCTTCTCCGGGTTCGATTCCGCGAGATTGTTCTTTTCCTCGCGGTCTACGGCCAGGTCGTGGAGGGAGATACCAGTATCGACATTGCGGTAGGCGACGGGCCGTCCCTCGTCGCCGCCTTTGCCTTCCGGCAGGGTGCGGTAGACATGCGGCAGGATCAGTTTCCAGTTCCCTCCAACGACCGCGTGGAGCTCGTTCTGCTTGTAGTAGAACCAGTAGCCCTCGTGGGGATTCTTCGCCCCATCGGCTCCGACGAGCAGGGGCAGGATGTCCTTGCCGTCGATCTTCCGCTCCGGCAGAGCGGCTCCGATGATCCCGGCGAAGGTGGGCAGCAGGTCGATGTTCATCGCGGCCTCGTCGCAGACCGTCCCGGCGGGGATGCGTCCAGACCAGCGCATCACGCAGGGCGTCCGCACCCCGCCCTCCCACACCGTGCCCTTGCCCTCGCGGAGCGGCTTCGCCGAGCCCGAGTGGGTGCCGTAGGAGAGCCAGGGGCCGTTGTCGCTCGTGAAGACGACGAGGGTGTTCTCGCCGAGGCCGTTCGTGTCGATGGCGTTGAGGATCTCGCCCACGGACCAGTCGATCTCGGCGATGACGTCGCCGTAGAGGCCGCGCTCCGTCGTTCCCGCGAAGCGCTCGCTGACATAGAGGGGCACATGCGGCTGGGGATGCGGCACGTAGAGGAAGAAGGGGCGCTCGCGATGGCGGTTGATGAAATCGACCGCCTTCGCCGTGAGCCAGGTGGTCATCATGCGCTGGTCTCGCTCGTCCGCGACGCGGAGGCGCTCGTTCCCCTCGAAGATCGGCAGGGGTGGGAAGGGCCTCTTCGCCTCGGGATGCTGCGGCCACATGTCGTTCGAGTAGGGGATGCCGAAATACTCGTCGAAGCCGTGTTGCAAGGGCAGGAACCTCTCGTGGTCGCCGAGATGCCACTTGCCGAAGATCGCGGTGGCGTAGCCTTTCGACTGGAACACTTCCGCCATCGTCGTCTCCTCCTCTGCGATCCCGATGCGGCTTCCCGGACCGAGGGCCCCGTGGATGCCGACGCGGTTCGGGTAGCAGCCCGTGAGCAGGGCGGTGCGCGAGGCCGAGCAGACCGGCTGGGCGGCGTACCAGCGGGGAAAGAGCCGGCCCGCCTCCGCCATGCGGTCGAGGTTCGGCGTAGCGAAGCCCTCCGCCCCGTTCGGCCCGATGTCGGCGTAGCCCTGGTCGTCGGTGTAGATGACGACGATGTTCGGCGGGCGATCCGCGTGGACTGGAAGGATTGCCGCGAAAAGGGAGAAAGCGGAAAAGAGGGCGATTTTGCTCATAAGAATGCTTGGAATCGGCGGAGAGCCGTTCTTATCATAGACCGTCGCCGTCCGCCAAGGCGCGATTCCCCCCCTCTGGACCTTTTACCTTTCATTTTTCATCTTTTACGGCGCGAAGCGCCCCTCCCCGCCATGGACATCCTCACCGACGACTACGAACACCTCGGCAAATTCTACCTCGGCCGCAGCTACG
>CAYSZN010000303.1:4924-5394 GCA_964435425.1 uncultured Akkermansia sp.
GGAGAAAGCGGAAAAGAGGGCGATTTTGCTCATGGGGCAGACGGGATTCGGAAGAAACACTTCCGTATCACAAACGCCACCGGATCGGCAAGGACGCAATCGTTGTGGCACAGCCTTCGATTCAACGGGAAACCAGCCCATTCAACGGTCGAGCGGATAGGACAGACGGCCTTCGTCGCTCAGCTTCTCCAAGGCTTCCCAAACCAGGCGGTGATCCCCGCTCGGCAGGACGAGGAAATGCGGCCCGGCTTTCCCCGAGGGGGATTCGAATTCTCTGGATGCAGCGTTCCAAAAGAAGGTGACTTCGGGTGAAATCCCCGTGCCGTTCTTCGGCCCGATTTCGACTTCCAGGGTTCCGTCCCCATCGACATCGCGGCAGGCGAATCCCCACCGTTCGGCGGATTCGTCCCGGCCGACATTGATCAGGGCATGGAAGATTTCCTCGGTTTCGCGATTGATGCGGGTGATCG
>CAYSZN010000304.1:0-5385 GCA_964435425.1 uncultured Akkermansia sp.
CGCGGAGGATGCGGGCGTCGATGCGGTCGGTCTTGGCGAGCCTCCCCCTGGCGCGGGCGAAGTCGCGGACGCGGCGGGGGTCGGGGACGCTGACGGGTGGCAGGCGGCCACCAGAGAGCGCTCGCAGCCCCCGGTGGCCTCGCAGACGAGGTGTGCGCCGGGGGCGGAGAACAAGGCTTCGAGGAGGGTGGCGAACCCGTCCTCGGAGTTGGGGATCTTGGCGGGCAGGCCCGGGACCGGGCCATGGAGGTCGATGTGGCTTTGGGCCACGTCGGCTCCGACGTGGACAACTTCGTGATGCATGGCTGGACTTCTCCTTGTTGATGCGAACTGGCCCCGTCGCCGGGGCCGTTCCGGCAACTGTTCAAGTTCAAGACCAAGGAGCCCCGCCAGGCTCGGCTGCCAGAACGCACTCCGGCGCAAGGTCCGGGTGCCAGGGACGCACAGCCTCGGCGGAGCCGCGAAGGGAGCGGCCGCCGGGCGCGTCATTGCTCCCGGCATCCGAATCCTACACCTTTTCAAGATACAAGGGACGCCTCGCCCCACCTCCGTCGGATCGGGCGGCTTGGCTGTGAATGCCGAATCGGATCTGGGTTTCACATGGGGAGCGTCGCGGAACGCGCGGGCGCCCCGACCCGACGGAAATCACCTCACCGGAGCGCTCGTCTGGATCTTGCCGGCGGGGTCGAGCCTGAAGATCCGGTAGGCGCTGGTGGTCCCGTAGAGGGTGCCGCCGTCGGCGGTGGCGGCGAAGCCCTTCCAGTATTCGGGCCAGCCGGGGAGCTTGTCGATCTTGCCGTCCACGGAGTCGAAGTCGGCCGCCGAGGTGATGCTGTAGCTGCCAAGGCCGCCGGTGAGGAAATGGCTGCCGGTGGGAGTGGCGCCGATGCCGTAGTTGAGGCTGTTCTTGGCCTGGAACAGGGTGGTCTCGCCTCCGGGCGTGATCTTGGCGTTGAGGTTGTTGTAGTTCACCGAGAACAGGTCGTCGCCGGAGAAGGCGAGGATCGACTGGGTGTTGGTGGTGTACCAGGTCTTGGTCTCGCTGGCCTTGTTCTGGCTGGCGAGGTCGTAGAGGAACAGGGTGGAGGTCTTGCCGTCGTTCTTCTGCTTGAACTCGTCGAGTTCGAACCCTCGGATGTCCTTGGGAAGCTGGGCCGATGGGACTTCGGGTTCGGTCTCGTCCTTGATGCCCTGGGTGAGCACGGCGAGCTTGGAGCCGTCGGCACTGAGGGCGAGGGAGGCGACGTTGGTTCCGTCGGGCAGGGTGGTGGAGAAGACGGCTGTGCCGCCGCCCAGGGAATGGACGGAGACGGTCGCGCCGCGGGAGTTGTTGTCGTGGCCGGCGACGAGGTTGGCTCCGGGGCTGACGGCGAAGCCGTGCTGCTTGGGGATCTCGGTCTTCTTGCTCCAGTCGGCGGTGTCGAAGACCAGCAGGGTCTCCGAGGTGTCCTGCGCGACGAGGAGGGTGCCGTCCTCGTTGAAGGCGAGATTGACGATGGAGGTCTCGATCCAGTGGCGTTCCTTGACCTCGAGGGTGGCGGGATCGAGGACGAGCAGGGTGCGGGTGTCGCCGGCGGCCACCAGCCTGGCGCCGTCGCCGCTGACGGCGGTGGTGATTCCTCCTAGCGGGGTGCCGGCATGGAGGGCGGCGGAGGCGAGGGCGAGGAGTCCGAGGCAGGTGGTCGTGGCTTTCATTCGGGTCGTGCGTTGTATGGTTTTGTCAGGGTTCGGGAGGAGGGTTCAGTCCATCCACCAGAGCGTGCCGCCGACGAGGGCGGGGCGGTCGCTGGGCGGGTTCGGTGCGCATGGGAGGGGGAGGGCCCGGCTCACTTTCTGCTGATGTAGGGGAATTTCTCGACGGCCTCGTCGAACAGCTTGTCGTTGGAGGCCTCGATGAGGAAGAACCAGCTCTGGTTCTGCCAGCCCTGGATGCGGCCGTTCGCGCCCTTGCCCCGGACGCTCCAGACGCCGTTGAACTTGCCGCTGGACCGGCTGCCGTAGCCTTCGAGCGAAGGCACGACGGTGTCCTTGAGATAGCGGTCCATGGCGTCCTGGTCCTTGCATTGCAGGACGGTGATGGAGGCGCCGGTGCCGTAGGTCGCCTTGAGACCTCGGTAGGAGGCCGGATCCAGCGGCAGTTGCTCGCCCGAGACAGCCTCGCCGCCGATCTCCTCGGGGAGGATCTCCTTGTAGGTCGTCTCGTTCTTCGGGGGAGGATAGGCGGTGTTGTAGCTTTGGCCGCAGGAGGAGAGAAGGACGGCAAGGGCGATGACTGGGAACAGGATGGACGGTTTCATAGGGATGGGTGACATTGAATTCCGGAATCCTTCCATATCAGGGAAGGAAAAACGGGGAGCGAAGTCAAGCAGGGATGCGGTGAAATGACGGACCATCGCCGGGGATGATGCACGGAATCGCTTCGCTTCGATCCTGACATGAGCACCAATCGTCATGGTGCGGAGGGCGGACGGGCGATCCGATCCCCGTTACAGGGGCAGATACTCCACACGATTGACGAAGTCTCCGCTGGAGCCAGCCTTCGCCAGAAACTCCAGATCTTCGATGACTTGCCCAATGGTGATCCGAAGCTGATGCGCATAGAGCACCCCTCCGAAATCCTCGCCCGACCGTTGCCGCCGGGTGGCTTCCGCCAGCAGGTCGTCGTCCTGGCTGAAAAGCACCCGGCCCAAGGCCGAGGCCCGGTCGAGGAGATCGGGATCGCTCAAACGCGCCGTGCCGTCAAGCTGGGCCGTCAGCACATCCACCCCGCGCAAGAGCAAGCCTCATGCAATGGCGACCGGTACATGGACATCCATGTAGAGGCCGACGCTCGCCTCGCCGCCCCCTGCTCAATTCGCTGTTTCCTGAAGGGGGAGGCACCAGCCTGCTCCCGCAACCGCTCCGCTTCCTGCACGCTGCGACGGATGTCCGAGTCCATCTCCGCCTGATGGTCGTAGTAGTAGCCCAAGGCCGCGTGGATCTGCCCAAGGGACAAATGCGGATGCTGGAAGTGGATTTCCTCGGGACTCCATCCGTGCGCAATCCTGTCGAGGGCCACTTCGACGACTTTCGTATTCGTGTCGTCGATCCACGCCACGCCACGGGAGTCGAGATGGATGTGGGGTGCGGTTGAAGCCGGCATGGGGAAAGCATACTTCGCCGACGGTGCCGAAGCAACGCCTCGCCGACCGATCCCGGAGATTGCCGTTTTTCCACCTCCTTCCCCTGATCACGCCCGCCCCCGGACTTGCCAACCCCCCCGTTCCTCGGCTTTCCTCGGGATGATGAATCGCTTCCCTCCCTGTCTCCTCGTCCTCCTGTCGGTGGTCTGTCTCCATGCCGAAGACGGCTGGAAGGCTGGGGCCGCCTCCGTCGTCATCACTCCCTCCGAGCCCCTCTGGATGGCGGGCTACGGATCTCGCACCGCCCCCGCCGAGGGCAAGGAGACCGACCTCTTCGCCAAGGCGCTCGTCCTCGAGGATGCATCCGGAACGCGTGGGGTCGTCGTCACCCTCGATCTCGTCGGGATCGACCGCGGTTTCGCCGGACGGGTCACCGACACCCTGGCAAAGCAACATCAATTCTCCCGCGAGTCCGTCGTGCTCTCCACCTCGCACACCCACAGCGGTCCCGTCGTCGGCCAGAACCTCGCCCCGCTCCACTACGAGCGCCTCGAGCCCGAGCAGCAGCGCAAGCTCGATGCCTACGCGAACGAGCTCCTCGGGAAGATCGCGGCTGTCGTCGGCGAAGCCGTCGGGGCGCTGGCTCCCGCCCGCCTCCAATGGGGCAGCGGAAAATGCACCTTCGCCGTGAACCGCCGCGAGAACAAGGAGCCTGCGGTGCCGGAAGCGCGTGCCAAAGGCAACCTGAACGGCCCGGTCGACCACGACGTGCCCGTGCTTTCCGTGCGCGATCCCGAGGGCGGGTTGAAGGCCGTCCTCTTCGGCTACGCCTGCCATGCCACCGTCCTTTCTGGGCAGACCTGGAACGCCGACTATCCCGGCTACGCGCAGACGGGGATCGAGGCCCGCTATCCCGGTGCCGTCGCCCTCTTCTGGGCCGGCTGCGGCGCGGACCAGAATCCCATTCCACGTCGCGAGCTGCCCCTCGCCGAGAAATACGGGGCCGAGCTGGCGGCGCGCGTCGGCGACGTCCTCGACTCGCCCATGGCCGAGCTGCCTCCGACGCTGGCCTGCGCCTATCGGGAGATCTCCGCTCCCCTCGATGCGCTGCCCACCACCGAGGAGATCCGCGCCAACGCCGCCTCGAAGGACGTCTTCCAGGTGGCACGGGCGAAGTATCTCCTCCGCAAGATCGAGGAGAAGGGCGGCCTCGAGGGAGCCTATCCCTATCCCGTCGCCGTATGGACTCTGGGCGGCGAAGTCGATTTTGTCCTCCTCGGCGGCGAGGTCGTCGTGGACTACGCCCTGCGCCTGAAGCGCGAGCGCCGCGGAACCGCGACCTGGGTGGCGGGCTACAGCAACGACGTCATGTCCTACATTCCCTCTCGCCGTGTCCTGAAGGAAGGGGGCTACGAAGGGGCAACGTCGAATATCTACTATGGCCTGCCGACGCTCTGGCACGAAAGCCTCGAGGAGGAGATCGTGAAGGCGGTGCATGGGCTGGCTCCGGCTAAACCCTGACAAACACATCACAAGACGATGAAACGCCCGCCGGTCGCTGCCGCTGTTTTCGTCTGCTGCGGCTTTTTCCTGCCGATGCTCTCCGCCGCCGAGCCCGTGCCCGGCTACCCGCCGGAGATCCGCGTCGTCCACTACCCCGTGCCCGAGGACGGCAGCGAGCAGCCGACCCTATACTGGGCGCCCACCTTGCCGGAAGGGGAGCGTGCCCCGCTGCTCGTCGCCTTGCATACCTGGTCGGGCGACTACCGCCAGGCGGGAGGCGAGGCGAAGTATGCGGAATGGTGTCTGAAGAACGGGTGGATCTTCCTCCATCCGAACTTTCGGGGACCGAACCGCACGCCGGAGGCGCTTGGCTCCGACCTCGTCGTCGCCGACATCCGCGCGGCGGTGGAGTGGGCCAAGAGCCAAGCCGCCGTCGACGAGAGCCGCATCTACGCGGTCGGCGCCTCCGGCGGGGGACATGCCACGCAGCTTCTCGCCGGACGCATGCCGGAGGTCTGGGCCGGGATCTCCTCGTGGTGCGGCATCGCCGACATCGCCCGTTGGCACGAGGAGACCACGGCCGCGGGACGGAAGAACTACGCCGACCACATCGAGGCCGCCATCAGCGGATCGCCCGATGCCACCGACAGCACTCTCGCCGAAGCCTCGCACCGCTCTCCGCTGACCTGGCTCGAAAATGCCTCCGGTGTGCCCCTCGACCTGAACCACGGAGTCACCGACGGGCGCAGCGGCAGCGTGC
>CAYSZN010000305.1:0-2658 GCA_964435425.1 uncultured Akkermansia sp.
ACGCACCGCACCGGCATCGTCTACTGCTCGACGCGGAAGAAGGTCGAGGAGGTCAGCGCCTCGCTCTCCGGCATGGGCGTGAAGCTCGTCGCCTACCACGGCGGCATGGAGGACAAGGATCGCGAATGGGCGCAGAACGTCTTCCTCGACCGCAGCTACGACGTCGTCGTGGCGACGAACGCCTTCGGCATGGGCATCGACCGGGCGGACGTGCGCTTCGTCGCCCATTTCGACGTGCCCGGCAGCATCGAGGCCTACTACCAGGAGGCGGGCCGCGCCGGACGCGACGGCGAGCCGGCCGAGTGCGAGCTGCTCTTCAACTACGCCGACACCCGCACGCAGGAGTTCTTCATCGAGGGGAACAACCCCGGTGCCGACGTGATCCGCGATCTCTACGCCGCCCTCCGCCGGCTCTCGGGATCGGCCAACGAGGGCGTCCTCCTCACCATCCAGGAGCTGACCGAGATGCTGAATCTGAAGAACAGCATGCAGGTGAGCAGCGCCATCTCGCACCTCGTCCGGGGCGGGCACATCGAGCGCTACGACGTGCCCGGCGAGCGCGCCCGCGGCACCCGGCTGACCGATCCCTCGGTCGCCCCCGACGATCTCCCCGTCGACGAGGACGCCTTGACGGAAAAGGACCGGCGCGACCGCTCCAAGCTCGAGGCGATGGTCAAGTTCTGCTATGACCATCAGACCTGCCGCCAGCGCTGGATCCTCGAATACTTCGGCGAGAGCGAGTCCTCGCCCTGCGGCACCTGCGACTTCTGCTCGGAGGACCGCCACCGGGACCGGCGCGGGCCGACCGACGCGGAGCACCTGATCGTGCAGAAGGCCCTCAGCGGCATCGCCCGCACCTGCGCCCGGACGCCCGTGGGCGACTGGGAAGGCCGCTTCGGCAAGGGCAAGATCGTCGCCATGCTGACCGGAGCGAAATCCGCCGATCTCGCCGCCGCCCGCCTCGACACCCTGAGCACCTTCGGCCTTCTCAAGGAGGAGGGATCGGCCTACGTCTTCGCCTTGCTCACCGAGATGGAGAAGGCCGGGCTCGTCGCGACGCGCAAGACGCCCTATCCGCTCCTCGGCCTGACCCGCCGCGGAGCGGCGGCGATGAAGGGCGACCGCAGCTTCCAGATGGCCTGGCCCGACCGCAGCCGCATCGCCAAGTCCGGCAAGGCGAAGGAGACGGCCCAGGATCTGGAGGGTCTGGCCTTCGACGAGACCCTCTTCGACCGTCTCAAGGACGTGCGCAAGCGCCTCGCCGAGGAGGCGGGCAGCGTGCCGCCCTACGTCGTCTTCAGCAACCAGGTGCTCGAATGCTTCACCCGCCTGAGACCCGTCACCGAGGACGAGGCGCTGAAGATCCACGGCGTCGGCAAGGTGAAGGCCGAGCGGTATCTGGCTCCCTTTCTGGAGGCGATCCGGGAGCATGGGGGAGAGTGAGGGGCGACCGACGGATTTCGCTCCCCGAGCGGGCCGCTCGGGCTATCCTTGAGCTTCGAATGGGCGCGTGGAGGGAAGCGAGTTCATACTCTTCCTCATCCTCCTGCTCTTGCTCAAATTCGTAGGATGGGCGGGCTTGGGGGAGGAAGTAGGAGTAGGAGGATGAGTATGGGGAGCTGTTGCCGCGAGGCAAGGGTAGGGCCGTGCGGCCCGCTCGGCCAATCGGAAGTCAAAGCGACGTTCCGTTCCCCGAGCGGGCCGCTCGGGGCTACCCCTGAACTCCGAAGCGGCTCGACAATCCCTCCGCTTTCTGGTTCCTTCGCATCCATGACGTCCGTCCCACCGCCGCCGCCGTCCTCGCGACGCAGGTTGCCCGGCTGCTGCTATCCCTTGCTGGCCTGTCTCCTCGTTCCGTTCCTGCCTTTTGTCGCGATTCCCCTCTACAACCATTGGGCGGAGAAGGCGTTCAAGGAACATGCCGAGGAGATCGCGGCGAAAGGGGAGAGCCTCGACATCGAAGCGTTCCGAGCGGTCCAGACTGGAGATGCGTCGCTCACTTTTCCGAACGATCCCTTTATCCTCGCTCTCGTCGAGGAAGCAAGGGACCGGGAAAACGACGACTTCGATCCGGCGCTGCTCATGGACCGGCTCTCGCTCGCGGCCGTCCATCCTTCGGAGTCCGTGAAAGAAAAGGTGGTGCGCCCTCGGTATTTTGGCATCAAGCCGCTCCCTGAGTTCGACGATCTCCCGGAGGAGACCGACCGGGCCAGGCGGATCCTCGACTATTGCGAGTCCATCGCGCCGGAGCTGGACGCCTTCGCGGAGGCCGTCCGCAAGCCCACGGGACATTTCGACCTTCGCTACGAGGATGGGTATGCGATGGTCATACCGGAGTTTGGTCCATTCCTCAAGATTTCCGAGCTGCTGGCGGCCCGGTCGAAGAGCGCCCTCCTTTGCGGCGACGCCCAGCTCGCCGCCGCCGACATCGAGAACCTGATCGGTCTGTCGAATCAGATGGGTGGAGAGCCTGCGCTCATCTGCCACCTCGTCCATTTCTCGTTCCATGAAATCGCGATCGGATGCCTTCACGAGGGATTGCAGCGATCCGCCTGGTCGGAAGACCAACTGGGCGAGTTCAAGGAGCGGATCGAATCGCTCTCTTTTCTCCCCGGATTCTACCGCTCGCTCCGCATGGAGCGGGCCATGTTCGTGCAT
>CAYSZN010000305.1:2758-5343 GCA_964435425.1 uncultured Akkermansia sp.
CTCACCGATCCCTTCACAGGCGATCCGTGGCGCTACGGGATCCTTCCCGATGGCACCTATCAGCTCTACAGCCTCGGCCCCAACCGCATCGACGAGGGCGGAATGCTGAAGAAGGACCTCAAGGCCGGCGATTGGGTCTGGCGGCTCGCGCTGCCGGAGGATTTCGACCCGGAGTAGTCGGTTCTCATCCCGGAGGAAGCCCAAGGAGGGGCGACATTCCTGTCGCCCGTCTGGTCGGGCTGGGCTTGTCGGGCGACAGGAATGTCGCCCCTCCTTGGGTTCTCTGCGGCAGTCGTTGTTTGTTTGGCTGTGTCCTACCCATCCCTGCCGGCTCCGTCTCCGGGACTTGCAAAGTCCCGCTCCTTTGTCAGTTACGGAACCTGGTCCGGCTGTAACAGTGCCCGATCCCGTTCCTCCAGCACGCGCTTCACAAAGGCCTCCATGAACGGAGCTGACGCGGGGCCGATGGAGCCGTGGTCCTCGCCGGGCACTTCGTGGTATTCGGCCAGGGGATGGCCGAGATGTTTCAGGGTCACGGCCATGAGGTCGTTCTCCTCGACGCGGCTTTTGTATTCGATCTTCCGGTCGCCGACGACGAGGCAGATGGGCGGCAGCGAGTTGGAGACGTGGTAGAGGGGCGCGAACTCGTCGATCAGGGGGCGGAGCGCCTCTCCGGTGTCGCCCCTGAGCCGCTTCACGTGGAAGTGCGTCGTCATCTGCGCGCTGACGGGAACGATGCCGGCGAACTGCTGGTGCGACAGGCCCTTGGCCTCCATCCAGCGCCCGTCCATGCCCACGAGGGCGGCGAGGTAGCCGCCGGCGGAATGTCCGGCGATGAAGACCTTGCCGGGATCTCCGCCGTAGTCGGCGATGTGGCGGAAGGTCCAGGCCGCCACGCTCGCGGCGTCGTCGAGGATGTCGGGTAGGATGGCCTCGGGCGAGAGGCGGTAGCCGGCCGAGACGAGGGCGATGGAGGGATCCGTGATCTTGGGGAAACCGCGCTTGCCGCCGGTCAGGCCGCCTCCGTGGAACCAGATCAGGGTGGGGAATCCCTTGGCTCCCTCGGGATGGCGCAGGTCGAGCTGGCAGCGTCCGTGCTGCGAGAGGTCGGGTTTGGCCTTGGGATCGGGACGGTAGGGGATGTCCCGGATCTCCACCATTCCCTCGGGCACGGTCGCCTCCTGGCCGAGCAGTCCCGGGGAGGCGAGGGGATGCCCGAGGAGCAGCGCGAGGCAGAGGAGCGTGGGAAGGCGCATGGCCGTGCTGCGGGGAAGGGGAGGGACAGGGTCACTCGGCGAGCGCCTTCTCGATGGCGGCGACGACTTCGTCGGAGTCGGGCTTGGTCCGGGTGCCGAAGCGGTGGAGGAGCGTGCCGTCCTTGCCGACGAGGAACTTCTCGAAGTTCCAGCCGATGTCGCCCTGCTTGTCGGGGTTCGCGGCGGTGGTCAGGTAGGCGAAGAGCGGGGCCTTGTCCTTGTCGTTGACCTCGACCTTCGAGAACATGGGGAATTCGACGCTGTATTTCGACGTGCAGAATTCGGCGATCTCGGCGTCGCTGCCGGGCTCCTGCCCGCCGAAGTTGTTCGCGGGAAAGCCCATCACGACGAGGCCCTTGTCGGCATACTTCGCGTGGATGGCCTGGAGCGGATCATATTGGGGCGTCGCCCCGCATTTCGAGGCAACGTTGACGATGAGCAGCACCTTTCCTTTGTAGGTGGAGAGGTCGATTTCCTTGCCTCGGATGTCCGTCACCTTGAACTCGTGGACGGAGTCCTCGGCGAGGAGGGGCATGGCGGAAAGGGCGAGAGCGGAGAGCAGAGCGAGAGGTTTCATCGGAGGGGATCGGGGGATTCAGTTGCGGAGGTTCAGGTAGCCGCCGTCGATGTTGAAGGTCTGGGCGGTGATGTAGGAGGCGTCGTCGCTGCACAGGTAGAGGGCGAGCTTGGCGACTTCGTCGGGGCGGGCCATGCGGCCGATGGGCTGCACCTTGGAGAGCTTCTCGAACATCTCGTCGCGGTTGTCGGGATAGTTCTTCGCGAGGTAGCCGTCGACGAAGGGCGTGTGGACGCGGGCGGGGCAGATCGCGTTGCAGCGGATGCCGTGCTGGAGGTAGTCGGCGGCGATGGAGAGGGTCATGGTGTGGACCGCACCCTTGCTGGCGGAGTAGGCGAAGCGGTCCCGCAGGGCGGTGATCGCGGCGATGCTGGAGAGGTTCAGCACGACGCCGCCCCCACCCTCGACCATCTCGGGGAGGACGGCCTGGAGGCAGAGATAGACACCCTTGACGTTCACTTTCATGACGCGGTCGAAGTCGCTCTCGCTCGTGGTCGTGGCGGTGCCGATGTTCGCGATGCCGGCGTTGTTCACGAGGATGTCGATCCTGCCGAAGGCGGCCTTGGCTCCGTCCACGGCGGCCTGCACGGAGGCGGTGTCGGAGACGTCGCAGCGGAAAAACCGGGCCTTGCCACCGGCGGCGGCGATGGCAGCGACGGTTTCGGCGGCGGCGGTTTCGTCGAGATCGAGGATGCCGACGGCGGCCCCGGCGGCGGCGAAGGTTTCGGAGATGGCTCGGCCGATGCCCGAGC
>CAYSZN010000306.1:0-5339 GCA_964435425.1 uncultured Akkermansia sp.
CACTGGCCCGGCACTACGAGCATGTGCTGGACCAGCGCCAGCAGGAGTTCGCCCATGTCGAGGAAACCCTCCGCCATGTCTTCAGCGGCCAAGGGGCGAGGCTTCGCGCCATGTCGGACGAGGAGCATTACCGGCACTACGCCCGGTTTTTGAATCCCTCCTACGCCGACCGCTTCGACTTCGATCCGCTCAGCACCTTCGAGCCACAGCTTTCCATTCAGGAGAACTGCTGGCACAGCGAGGGCCACGCCCTGCCGGATTCCGGTTTCTGGATGGACGGGCATTATCACTCCCTCCTCGTGATGAGCCGCTGGCCGCGCGTCACCTTTCCCGGCATCGTTCACCGCCTGACCCATCTGCGGCTGCTGGACTACGCCATCACCGTCAATGTGGAACCGCTCTCCGTGCGCGGAGAGATTGTTCGCGAGGAGAAGGCCCACGACCGCCTGACCGGCGACTATGCCAGCGAGAAGAAGGTTTCGCTGCTCACCGCGATCCAGAAGAAGGAGCGCAAGATCGCCGCGCTCATGCAGGGCCACACCCTGCCCTTTCAAGCGCTGTTCGTCGTCCACGTCTGGGACAAGACGAAGGCGGGCGTGTCCGCCAAGGCGACCGCCATCAAGAACGCGATCAACTCGATGAACGGAGCGCAGTATGTGGAAAGCAGCCTGCCTGCGACGACGCGCAAGCTGTTCTACCAGACGTGGCCGGGCTGGCTGTGGGGACGCTACGAGCATCGCAAGCTCTACGCCGAGCACAGCTATCTGGCGGACTTGCTGCCGGTCAGCTCCACCTTCACCGGACATCTCGACGGCGCGGAGGCCCTCTACGACGGCAACGCCGACAATCTCGTCGGCCTGCGGACCTTCCTCGGCACGGGCGGCTCGGAAACCCCGCAGCACGCCGTGGTGCTGGGCATGAGCGGAGCCGGGAAGTCCGTCACCATGTGCGACCTGCTTTCGCAAACCGAACTCTATTTCGACTACACGGTGCTGATCGAGGAAGGGCTTTCCTACGGCATCTACACGAAGACCGTGGAACCGGGAGCGGAGCCGATCATCCTGCAACCGGACGGCACGCACACGCTGAACTATCTGGACACGGGCGGCCTGCCGCTCACCCCGCTCCATCTCTCCACCGCCACGGCACTGGTGGCGAGGATGGCGGGACTGCCCGCCGACGAGGACCGGCAGCGGCTGCAACAGGCGCAGATCGCGCACTACCTCAACCAACTCTACGAAGACGCCTTCAACGAATGGAGCCAGCGCCATCCCGATGCCCTCGTCGGCATCGCTCGGCACGCGCTCGCCCTGTCCGCCTACCGGAGCGACAAGCTGCCGCCCGGCACGTCTTCGCTGGAAGCCTTCGCGGATTTCCGGGACTGGTCGCAGGCCCGCCCCGACGAGGCCCATGCCTATCTGGAGGGCTTTTCGGAGGGCGACGTGCTGCGCTTCCTGAAAGACCCCAAGACCAGCCGCGACGTGCGCAACCTCGCCTTCGCCTCCTTCGAGCCATCGGAGCATCCCACGCACCAGATGCTTCAGGAGCTGATGCACTTGGAGGCCCACGGCGCGGAGAAGGAAGCCGTGCGCCAGATCGCCACGCTGCTCCAGCCGTGGTGCCGCAACGGGCTCTACGGCCCGCTGTTCGACGGCGAAACCAACCTCTCCCTTCACGGGCGCATCGTTCATTTCGAACTCGGCTGCATCCCGGAATCGGCTCCCGAACTCAAAGCCGCCGCCGGGTTCCTCATCACCCACCACACGCGCCAGCATCTCGTCACGCTGCCGCGCTCCCAGCGCAAGCGCATCGTCTATGAGGAAGTCGCCCGCTTCCTCGACATCCCGGAGGGCGAAAAAATTGTCCGCGAGAGCTACGCGCAGATGCGCAAGTTCAACTGCTGGACGGTCTCCATCGTGCAGCAGTACGCCCGGTTCAAGGAATCGCGCATCCGCTCCACCGTTTTCGGCAACAGCCGCCAGTTCATCCTATTGCGGCAGAACGACCGCGCCGACTTGGAGGACATCGCGCAGGACATCGAACTGCCGGAAATCACGCAGCAGCGCATCATGGGCTATCCGCTGCCCGACCAGCAGCCGGGGCAGAAGTTCGCGGCCTTCACCTACTTCCATCTGGACACCCCGCGCCCGCTCTGCGGGACCGTCCACAACCTCGCCTCGCCCGAGATGCTGTTTTGCAGCAGCACCAGCGGCGAGCACTTCGAACGCCGCGCCCGCCAGCTCAAGGCCCACGGCGACATCATTCAGGGCATCGCCATCGAGGCGGGCCGCCCGTCCACCCACACCGAACCCAACGACCCCTCCATCCTGCCATGAGAAACCTATATCCATTTATTCTGTTGTCTCTATCAGCCCTCGCCCTGTGCTCGTGCTCCAGCGCCTCCCGTCTGATCACCAGCACCCTCGGGGCGGCGGGCGGGGCCGCCATCGGCCACGGTCTCAGCGACGGCGATCCGCTTTTCACCGCCGCCGGCGCGGGCGGCGGCTTCCTGCTGAGCGAAACGCTCAACCGCTCCCAGGACAAGAAGGTCAAGAAGTCCTTCACCGAAGGCTACGACAAGGGCCGCAGCGACGCCGTGAAGCAGCAATACTGGCTTCTCGTCGATCAGCAGAAGCAGGGCTGGGGCTACGAGGGCGAGGTGAGCCTCTACGAATTTCCACTGCCGGAGAGCGGGCCGGATGGCTCGCTGTTCCACCCCGGCTCCACCCGAACCCTGCGCATCGAACACTGACACCATGAGCGAACCCTACCAACCCTACGAACCGAACCTCGACCGCATCAACGACGCCGAGCAAATGCGCCGCGAGCGCGAGGCGCAGCTTCGCGCCGAACAGGAGCGCCTGCGCCAGCAGGAGCAGGAACGCCTGCGCCAGCAACAGGAGCAACAACGGCGGAACTTCCTCCGCCCCTGACATCCCACCACCATCCACAACCCAACTCCAAACCCGAACTCAAACCCAAACCCACAGCCATGAAAAGACTCATTCCCATCCTCGCCCTCGCCGCCTTCCCTCTCGCCCCGGCCAAGGTCCACGCCCAATACATCGTGCATGACCCCGGCTCGGCGGCGCAGAGCGCGATCCAGCACGCCACCGACCTCGCCAAATACGTCGAGATGATCACCAAGCAGGTCGAGCAGATCAACCTGCTCACCTCGCAGCTCCAGCAGGTCACGGCCTACGTGGAAGCCTTCGGCGATCCGTCCTCGCTCCTGAACATCACCGGGGCCGACCGACTCGTCAGCCAGCTCCGGCAGCAGCCCATCGGGCAGTTGCTGGGCGATCTTCAGCAAGCCGCCTCCGGCGCACAGTCCTTGCGCCACAACGCCAACGGCCTCTACCGCAGCATCGAGAGCATCTCCATTTCCGGCGTCGAAGTTCCCCGCGCGGAATCGCTCTACCGGAAGTTCGGCGCGTTGGAAAACACCGTGGACAACTTTCAGACCGTCCACGAGCAGGCGCAGGAGCGCATCCAGTCGCTCAAACGCGACATCAGCTCCACCACCACCTCCTTGCAGGCCGCGACCACGGACGCGCAAGTGCAGAAGCTGCAAGGCGTGCTCGCCGGCCAGCAGGCGGAACTCGCCGCTCTCCAAGCTGAAGTCCAGCAAGCGGCTGCCGAGGTCACGGTGCAGGACGCGCTGAACCGCAACGACGAGGAGAAGCAGGCGCAGGCCCAGCGCGAGAAAGACGCCGCCGAGTGGGGCATCACCACCCGGCAGCTCGACGGCATCATGACCATCCCCACGCGCCGCTGACGCCATGAAACCCATCGCCCTCATGCTGCTCCTCGTCGTCCTGCTGGCGGCGTTCTGCGCCGGATATGTCGTCCGCGCCCTGACCCACAGCCACGACGCCACGGCGGACGCCGGGGAGTTCCGCAAGGCCGAGCAAGCCTTGGACAAGCTGTTCACCATCGACCCGAAACCACGCAGCAAGAAAGAGCTATGAACGAGTTCTACACCAAGCTCGACGGGAAGGTGGACTTGATGTTCACCACGCTCCTGCCCATCACCTTCGTGCTGATGGTCTTCGCCCTCTGGAGCCAGATCAGCAACGGCAGCCGATCCGGCACCATGTACCTGCGGGCGCTGGCCCATGCCATCGCCATCGTCGTGGTCGTCTCGCAGATCGGGAACTGGCTGGATCAGGGGAAGGAAGTCGTGCATTCGCTGGTCTTCGACACCTTGGAGGCCGACCCCGGCGCGGTTTACGAGAAGTACAAAGCCATGACCGCCTCGTCCTCCGACGAGGCGGAGAGCGGCGGTTTCTGGCACACCATCTTCAACCTGTCCGAGAAGCAGCTTTTCAAGGGCCTCATCACCGCGATGCTCTGGACGATCCAGTGGATCGCCAAGTTCGTCGTCTTCATCGCCGACGTGATCTACCATCTCGCGCTGGCCTTCGCCCTCGCCTCCAGCCCCATCTTCATCGGCTTCCTCGCCGTCAAGTCGCTCTCCTACATCGGGTTCAAGTTCCTGCTCACCACCGCGGGCATCCTGCTCTGGCCGCTGGGCTGGGGCTTCGCCTCGCTGGTGACGGACACGCTGCTGGAGATTATGGCGCAGGAAAGCTTCGTCGAATCCACCGGCATGGAGGCGCTGAAAAACCTCCTCGCCGTCGCCGTGGCGGGCCTGTGGATGATCTTCAGCACCATCGCGGCCCCGATGGTCATCAAGGCCATGATCTCCGAAGGCATCAACGCGGGCACCGCCATGATCTCGGGTGGCTGGAACGCGACTCGCGCAGGCGTCCACAACGCCGTCGGCAGCGGAGCCGCCCTCGCCGCCAGCGGCGCGGGCGCTCCACTGGCCTTGGCGGGCGCGGCGGGCGCCGGAGCCCTCGCCTTCGGAGCCGCCGCCATGCATGGCTCCAGCCACTCCGATGTCAGCCGGTTGGTGCAGTCCGCCGCATCCGCGAAGCGGCCCCGCCAGTCCTACGACTCCAAAGACCCCGCCAATGACAAGCAGGCCAGCGCTCTCATCGGCGCATCCAGCAACTCCAAAAGCCAATCCTCATGACTCCATCCCCACCAAACGAAACTCTGCTTGAAACGCCGGTTGCCGCCACGCGTTTCCGCCCGACCAAGCCGTCCTTCAATCCCACCCGCATCTTCGTGGACAAGGACCGCACCGCGCTGCTGTGGTTCACCCTCGCCGGCCTCGCCGTGGCTGTCGCGCTCGTGCAGCCTCACTTGCTCATCCGCCAACTGAAAGAGCGCGATCGCGTCGTCATCCTCGACCCGGCGGGCACCTACCATGTGTCGCCGCTGCTGAGCTGTCAGGAGGCCAAGGAGCTCCATGCCCAGCAAAGCACGCT
>CAYSZN010000307.1:0-5326 GCA_964435425.1 uncultured Akkermansia sp.
TCTTACTCAAAAGCGAAGGACGGACGACGTTCGAGGAGTAAGAGTAAGGAGGTAAAAGTAAGGAGTAAGAAAGGATCGGTCAGACGGTGCCTTGATAGAGCATCTCAGGCTCGGATTTGCCGGGCAGGAACAAAGCCAACCCGCCATGCCGTCCATTCACCTCGACGATGCCGTTCGGCTCGCCGGCGGCATGTTTCGCGAGGATCACCTCCATCGCCTGCACCGCCGCGACGACTTGGCGATCGGCAGCGAGATCGTTGTAGTCGAGCGACGCCATTTCGGCGAGACGCCCGGCACGGCCTTCCTCCGAGCCGCCGAGCTCGACATAGGCGACCTCGCGGGCGAAGCGCTCGATCACCTCGATGCCGTAGCCGCGACGACTGCGGGCGTTCCAAGGCTCAAGGAAGCTGCCGTTGTAGTGGTTGTTGATCGTCGTCTTCAGCTCGTGCGGGGTGCGGTCCTCGACGGTCAGCTCGACGCCGCGCTTGCGGCTGTGGCCGTTCCACACGCCGTTGTCGAAACGGAACTGCACCTCCTGCTCGACGTAGCCGGGGAAGTTGTCGGGGGTGACCCAGCTCGTGTGGATGTCGAAGGCGGCCTCGCGACCGCTCTCGTATTCGTAGACGAGGCGGAGCTGCGTCGAGTCCCAGGTGGGGCCATCCTTGTCGCCGACCAGACCCCGTTGACCAGTGCATGAGACACTCTTGAGCCGCCCGCCGAAGGTGAAGTCGATCAGCTTCAGATAGTGGACCGCGACATAGGTGCCAGGATTCCGCCCCGTGATCCAGCTCGCGAACTGGCTGCCCGAGATCGACTTCGGCTCCAGCAGGGTGCAGTAGCCATTGTTGACATGCGAGAGCACGCCGTCCTGGACGAGGGTCCGCAGCTTCTTGTGGTCGGGATCGAGGAGCTTGTGATAGACGACCTTGGCGAGGACACCCTTTTCCTTGGCCAAGGCGGCGAGCTGGTCGAGTTCGTCGAGCGAGAGGACCGAGGGCTTTTCGATGATGACATGGCGACCGGCTTCGATCCCGAGACGCGCCGCCTCGAAATGCTTGTCGTCCGGCGAGGCGACGCAGAGGAAGTCGATCCCGCTCGCCAGCAGATCGGCGACGGCGTTTTCCCCGGCGAAGTTGCCGAAGGGCGAGATCCCGGTGCGGCTCTGGTAGGCGGCGGCGCGGTCGCCCGTGCGCGTGGCCGCGCCCGCCAGCTCGACGCGGTAGACGCCGGTGGCGGAGTCGTGGAGACCGCCCTTCGCCGACTCGAAGAAGGGCGCGTAGGTCTCGTCGAAGATCATGCCCATCCCGACCATGCCGCCACGGAGGACGGGGAGGGAGGCGGTGGAGTCGTTCGGAACCGGATTCGACATGGAAAGAAAGGGCTTGAATGTATTCAGTTTTTAAAGTGTATTCACTTTAGGGCAATGCCCGCCACTCTGTCAAATCGATTTTCTTGCGATGCTCCCCTCCCCCTTCAATCCCCGCCGCTATCCGGGACTCTGCGCCATTCTGGGCGAGGAGACCGTCGATCTGGAACGGCGCTCCCTCGCCGACGAGGCCCACGACCGCATTCTCCTGAAGATCGTCCGGGGCGAGCTGCCGGAGGGAGCGGAGCTGAAGAGCACGAAGCTCGCCGAGGAGCTCGGGATGAGCCGGACTCCGGTGATCCAGGCGCTCTCGCGGCTCACCGCCGACGGGATCGTGAGCCAGCCGCTCAACCAGCGCGCCTCGGTCCGGCCCGGGGCGGAGAACTGGCTCCTCGACCTCCACCGCGTTCGTCAGTTGCTCGAGCCCGCCGCGGCCCGGACGTGCGCGGGACGGGTTCCCGCCGAGGTGCTCGGCGACCTGAACACGCTCGTCGAAGACGCGCGTCCCGGACGGGGTGGAGCCTGGCAGGCCGCGGCCCGCTGGCTCGACCAGGCCCTCCACCTCGTCGTGGCCGAATGCTGCGGCAACCTGGCGATGCGCGAGATCATCCGCCGTTGCTGGAGCTACAAGCGCCTTTCCTACGAAGCCGGAAACGACAGCGACCGCCACCTCCGGGAAGGCTGGAAGCAGCACGCCGCACTCGTCGAGGCGATCGGCAGGGGCGACGCGGACAAGGCCGCCGACCTGATGACCGAGCACCTCGCCTCCGCCGGTCGCCGGGGAGACCGGATTGTGTAGTGGGAAGAGTTGGCCACGAAAGACACGAAAACAGGTCAGGCCTTTCGTCAGGGGAGACGGCACCCGCCTCAGCGTATTGCTCCCACCGACTTGGCCCTTTTGTTGAGTTCTTCGATAAATTCTTCAATTCGTTCTTCGAACGTTGGTCGATACCAAATGGTGAACGAAAAGGGAACCTCTCCACTGTAGCAGTCGCCTTGCGATCTTGCCTCCAAGACTTCAGGATCGCTGGCAAATTCCATCCATTCCTTTGTATTTTCTCTGCTTACCGGCAGGCCGGGAATCAAGATCGAACGCTTTTGAATCTCCCCGGCAGCAACCAGAGCTTCAAGATGGGGAGTGTTGTCGAATGGAAGACTGGTATAACGAAACCCCATGGAAGATCTGCTATTGGAAGGATTATCCATGTGCTCTTTGTATTCCAACAGTTTTTTCCAATGATAGGCCACAGTATCCTCGCCACGAAGGAGAAGGTGAGACAGCCATCCGGCTGAAAAAAGCAGGATGGCAGATACGACATAAATGAGCTGGCGCATATTTTGGCCTTTCGTGTCTTTCGTGGTTCCCCGCTCACTCGGGCCGCAATCCGAACAGCCCCGTGATCCGCCCCACCCTGCCGAGCGGGCCCGGCACATGCATTCCCCCGACGAGGAGGTCCGGCAGGCCGTCTCCGTCGAGGTCGCCGACCACGAGGGAGGCGAGATTCGAAGGGGCGTCGAGCAGTCGCCTCGCGGTGAAGTTTCCCTTCCCGTCGTTCTCCAGCCAGATCAAGCTGGGAAAATCGTGGATGTCCCAATCGGTGTAGAGCGACGACACGACGAGGTCGAGATCGCCGTCGCCATCGAGATCGTGCGCCACCGCCCGGTAGCAGCCCGGCATCCGGGCGAGCTCGTGCGGCACGAGGTCCCCGTCCCGGTTCTCCAGCCAGCGCACGCCATGCTCGGGCTTGGCGAGGGGGATCTCGTCCATCATGTCGCCGTTCGTCCAGAGGAAATCGGGATCGCCGTCCCCATCGAGATCGACCACGGAAAATCCCGACGAGCCGAAGGCCGGATGCGGCCCCCGCGCAAGAACCCGGCTCTCGAAGCCGCCGCGCCCGTCGTTGCGGAAGAGGACGAGACTCTCGTGCTCCTGGGCGAAGAGCGCCACGAAGTCGAGCCGACCGTCGCCGTCGTAGTCGAGCGTCTCCGCCTGCATGGCCCCATGCACGTTCGCGATGGCATGGCTGACGAAGACCGTCGGGGATTGCTGCTCCAGCCAGAGCAGCCCGCCCGTCGTCCTCCAGCCGAACTGGACCACGAGCAGGTCGGGCTTCCCGTCGCCGTTGAAGTCGCCCCACTTCACATCGGCGACGCGGGGACAGTCGGACAGCAGCAACTGCGGATCGAAGGTCCCGTCCCCCTGGTTCCGCAGCAGCCACACCGATCCCGCGAGCTGGTCGGTCGGATGGACCGAGCCCAGCGAAGCCACGGCGATGTCGAGGTGGCCGTCCCCGTCGTAGTCGAAGACCGCGGTCCGCGAGGGAGCCTGCACCTCGAAGATCGTCTCCTCGCGCCACTCGCCTTCGTGGCGATGCAGGCGCGAGACCCGCCCCGGCGAGTCTTCGCAGACGAGCACCTCTGGCCGGCCGTCGCCGTCGAGATCGACGACGCGGAGATCGGTGACGACGGGCCGCTCCGTCGCCGGAGCCTCCCCCACGGGCCTCGCCTCGAAGCGCAGTCCGGGCGGGGCGAGATGGTCCGGGATCGGCTCCAGCCGCTCCGGTGCCCGTGCGATGTATTCGTTCAGCAGTCCCGTGTATTCCTTCGCGTCGAAAGGCAGGTTCCGCTCGAGGATCCACACGCGCATGAAGCCGAAGATCTGCGTCCAGTATTCGCGTGGCATCGTCTCCGGAACCGGGGCAAGGTGGCAGGCGGTGCAGTATTTCTCCGCCAACGGTGGAAGCGGCGGCGCCGCCGCGAGCGCATGGAATCCCAGGGAAAGGCCAAGCAGCCATCTCCCGAGCTTCGTCGGTCTGCGATCCATCCATCCAGCCACGGCCCATCCTCGCACGCGGCGCGAAAGGGGCAAGCGGAGACAATGGCCTTGGCCGGCCAAGGCCATCCCCCGCTTTACCAAGCTCGTCATGGAGGCGCGATCAAGCCCTCCCTCTTTTCGTGAAAACCTGCCATGCTCTTCCGCCATGAACCGATTTGCGCTGTTCCCGATCTGCCTGTTCGCCCTGTTCTCTCCCCTCGCCTCCCACGCCGCTCCGGCGAAGGACCGGCATATCGTCCTCGTCAGCATCGACGGCTTCCCCGCCTACCTCTGGAACGATCCGACCCTGCAGGTGCCCCACCTGCGCAAGCTCGCCGCGGAAGGTGCCTCGGCCAAGGCGATGACGGCCAGCAATCCCTCGATCACCTGGATCAACCACACCACCCTCGTCACCGGAGTCGAGCCGCGGAAGCACGGCGTGCTCTTCAACGGCCTCCTCGTCCGCCAAGGCGACGGCAAGCCACCGATCATCGAGCAATGGGCGCACAAGGACCGCATGGTCTTCGCCCCGACCCTCTACGATCTCGCCCATGCCGCCGGGCTGACCACGGCCGAGTCCGACTGGGTCGCGGTGACCGACGCGGAGACGATCACCTGGAGCTTCGCCGAGCTGCCGAAGCCCGACGACCCGGTCGTGAAGGAGATGATCGCCGCCGGCCTCGCCACCGAGGAGGAGATCGGCTGGATGCAGATGGGACCGAACCGCAAGGGCGTCCCCTTCCTCGACGCGATGTGGACGCGGGCGGCCTCCTACCTCTTCGAGACGCATCGCCCCAACCTGCTCCTCTACCACACTCTCAACACCGACTACACCCACCATGTCTACGGTCCCCGTAGCGGTCCGGGCTTCACCGCTCTCGAATACGCCGACCGGCTCCTTGGCGACCTCCTCGCCGCCATCGACCGGACTGGGCTCCGCGACCGGACGACCGTCGTGGTGACGACGGACCACGGCTTCAAGAAGGTGACTAAGTTCGTGCAGCCGAACGTAGCCCTGAAGGAGGCCGGACTGGTCCGCGGTCTCGGGCCGACCGTCGCCTCCTGCGATGCCTACGTCATGACCCAGGGCGGCATGGCCTTCGCCTACGTGACGGACCCGGCGCGGCGGGACGAGCTGATTCCCA
>CAYSZN010000308.1:0-5321 GCA_964435425.1 uncultured Akkermansia sp.
CCGGCTTCTCCCTCGGCGAATACGTCGCGGACGACTTCCGCTTCGCCCAGTCACACCTCCGCATCCTCTCCGGCCTCTACGGGCTGCTCCGGCCGCTCGACCTCATCCTGCCCTACCGCCTCGAGATGGGCACCGCCTTGAAGACGAAGCGCGGGAAGAACCTCTACGAATTCTGGGGCGAGCGCCTGACCGACGACCTCAACGCCGCCCTCGCGAAGTCGGGCGACCGCACCCTCGTCAATCTTGCCTCGCAGGAATACTTCGGCGCGGTCCAGCCCGGGCGCATCCAGGGACGGATCGTGACGCCCCATTTCCGCGAGTGGAAGAACGGACGCCATCAGATCGTCAGCTTCTACGCGAAGAAGGCTCGCGGCCTCATGAGCGACTACCTCATCCGACACCGCCTCTCGGATCCCGAGGATCTCAAGTCCTTCGACCGCGAGGGCTACCGCTACCGTCCGGAGCTCGGCGACGAGTCGAACTGGCACTTCACCCGGGGCGACGACGCCTGACCTTCCTCTTTCCACCGCCCGCCGCGCATGTCCTTCCGCCTCCTCCTCGCTCTGCTCTGCCTCCCTGCCTTTGCGCCGTGGGGAGCCTCCGTCCGGGCCCAGGGCGTCCCCGTGAAGCTCGACCTCTCGCGCCGCGACCTGAAGAACTTCCTCACCGATGCGATCGCCCTCGCCCCCTATCGCGTCGCCGACGGCGTCGTCCAGGATCTCCGCGACGTGTTCACCTTCGGCTCCGTCGACCTGCCCTATGCCGTCTTCTGGGATCCCCACGCCTGCCGGCTCGTCGGCATCCTCGACATCGAGGCCGCCAACGCCGGACAGCCCGCGCCCGCCGGAGCCGACAGGGTCGAGTCGCCGACCCAACCCTATCTGCTCAAGGCCGCGGGGTCCTTCCCCCTCGCCAAAACGCCGGGCGCGTCCGAGGGTCCCCGATACTTCGGATTCCGCCTCGTGAACGGAGCGCCCGAATTCCTCTACCGCTGCGGTTCGCTCTCCATCGAGGAGCGCCTCTGGCTCGACGACGGCGGACGGACCCTACGCCAGCGCTTCTTCGCCAAGGATGCCGGCGGCGGCCTGCAGATCTCCGTCCCCGACGACTGGAAAGGACGGGTCGAGGCCTCGGCCGGCACCTGGAAGGGCAGCGTCCTTTCCCTGCCCAAAGGCAGCTCCGAAGTCGTGCTCAGCTACGCCCTCGCTCCGCCGGAGGCACCGGAACCCACCCCATCCGATTCCAATTGAACGCCCGCACCGCCATCCCCCTTCTCGCCGCCCTGGGGCTCGCCACCGTCGCACGGGCCGACGAAACCGTCTCCGGCACCCCATCGCAGGACAACCGCGCGCGGAGCTTCACCCGCATCGCGCCGAACGACCAGATACCGACGGTGCGGGCGATCGCCCCCATGGACGGGGCGAACGTCTTCTTCCTGAACCACCGCGGCCAGATCGGCGTAGCCAAGTTCTCCCCCGGCCTCAGCCAGATCGGCTGGGACCTCTACTCCGAGGTCAAGCTGAACGCCCTGCCCTCGCTGGCGATCGGCCCCGGCTACTCCCTCCTTGCCGCCTCGCCTGCGGAGCTGACCCAGGCCTTCGACACGGACCAGGATGCGAAGCTCGACTTCTTCCAGGCGCTGGTCCGCGACTGGCCCGGCCGCGACCAGGGCGTCGCCATCACCGCCGGCCCCATCGCCGATCCGCACGGGCGTGTCCTCTTCGCCCTCGCGCCCCACCCGCCGAAGCCCGGCGATCCGGCGAAGGCCCGCCTCATGGCATGGGTCCCCGCCTCCGGCCAGTCCATCACCGTGACCGAGAGCGAGCTGCCCATCGAGAGCTTCGCCCTGAGACGGGACGGTCTCCTCGCGGCCCGGCTCTCCATGCCCGACTACACCGACGGCTACTTCCTCTCCCTGACGCGGCTGCCCCCTCCCCTCGCCGACCAGCCCGCGGCCCCGCCCTCGCCCATGCCCTTCACCCTGCCGTCCTTCATCGTCCCGGCCGAGCTGACCAAGCGCGACCGCCCCGCCCAGCTCGCCTTTTTCGAGGAGGACGGAATCGGCAAGCTGCTCCTCAACTGCCCCGAATCGCGGCACCTCGTCGAGATCGTGCCCGAGGAAAGCGGAGGCATCTGGCAAGGGGCCATCCTCCTCCGTGGCCTCGCGCCGAAACCGCTCCGTGCCCTCGCCGAGATGGCTCCCGGGTCGCTCCTCGGCGGTGGAGACGAGGGTTTCGTCCCGCTCTCCAGCCTCCCCGACGTCCACCGTATCGTCCGCCTCGCCCTGGCGGACGACGGCATTCTCCTCGAGTTCAACCATCCCGTGGACCGCTACGAGGCGGTGAAGCCGGAGAACTACTCGCTCAAGGCCATCGCCCTCGGTGGCGGCGAGACGGCACTGGTCGCGGATCCCGTCGTCGAAGCCGACGGAAGAGTCGTCCTGCTGAGGAGCCAGCCCGTTCCCCCCGGCCACGTTCTTCGCGTCGTCTGCCAGAACCTGCCCTCGGAGACGGGAGAGGCACTCCTCAGCCCCGCCGCCTTCTACACCATCCACGCGCACTGAAGGACTCCTTCTTACGAAAGTATTCCAAGGTGCTCTTGCTGTACGCCGGGCTTCGAGAGGCGGAAATGGATTCAATCGGACAGGGACTCCGCATAGGCAAATCGGGACTTATGGGAGTGAGCCATTGCCGCCAGCTCACCCCTCCTGCCGCTGCGGTCGCCGGAAGAGGTCGACGACGCCGAGGACGTTTTCCCAGCGGCGGATGCAGAGGTCGAGGAGGAGGAGGGCGAGGAAGGCGCCCATGAGGTGGGGCCAGAGCTCGACGTAGCGGGCGACGGCCTCGCCGGTCAGCTCGAGAGGGGCGTCGGAGCTGTCCAGCCAGGTGCCTCCGGTGATCTCGCAGGCCTGCCGCAGGAGGGCATCGTCGATGCGTCCGGTGGATACCTCGGCGGAGGGATTGTGGACGTGTCCGGCGGAGACGATCTGCGATCCGGATTTCGCCCGGACGAGGTAGACGCCGGAGTCGGTGGGGCGGAAGCTCGACTCATACCAGCCCGGCCCCTGCTGGTCGAGGGCGAGGGTGACGACGGTCTTCATGCCGGAGCCGAGGGCGCTGGCGGGGACGTGGAAGACCTCGGCCTCGACGACGGCTCCGTCGCGGCGGGTCGCGGGATTCTCGGCGAGATCGACGGCGATCCGGACCTCGGATCCCTCCTCCTCGAGGCGCAGGTCCATGTCGAGCCCCTGCGGAGCCCGGGCGGTCTCGCGGAGGATCTGGGACCAGAGGCGGCTGTAGCCGTCCCAATCCGAGACCCAGAGGGCGGCCCAGCGGGACTTGCAGTCGGAGGTGAAGGCCGTGACCTTGCCGAGGCCGAAGCGCCAGTGGGCGAGCAACGGATCGCCGGTGTCGGTGACGAGCGGCACCTGCGCGGTGGCCTTGCGGTTGGTCTTGACGTAGCCGAGCAGCGGCGGAGCGACGCCGTCCTCCCAGTCGCGGAGCATGGGATGGCGCTCGACGAGCTTCGGCTCGAAGGCCTCCTCGCGGATCATGCGTCCGGTGTGGGTCAGGGTGTCCTGGGTGAAGATGCGGACGATGGAGGTGGGGTCCATGGTCACGTAGCTCTGCCCGCCCCCGGCGGCGGCGATGGACTGGAGCAGGCCGACCTGGGCGCCCGCCCCGACCGCGACGGTGGAGATGGTGATGCCTTCGGCGTGGCATTGCGAAGCGAGCGCCTGATAGCCCTCGCCGGAGGTCTGGCCGTCGGTGAGGACGATCATGTGCTTGATCTTGGCCTTCACCTTGCTCAGCTCCTCGCGAGCCTTGACCATGCCGGGATAGATGTTGGTGCCGCCGCCGGAGCCGATGAGGGCGACCTGGCTGGCGATGGTGCTGGTGGAGGTGACCTTCGTCATCGGTACGATCTCGTGGACCTGCGAGTCGAAGGCGTAGACGCCGATGGAGTCCTTGTTCGTCAGCAGCTCGGCGCTGGCGATGGCGGCGGACTTGCAGATCTCGATCTTCTGCCCGGCCATGGAGCCGGAACGGTCGATGACGAGGGCGAGGGCGGAGGACTGGAACTCCTCCTGGTCGGGGGCCTTCAGCTTCACGGGCAGCACCTCCTCGACCGGGGTGCGGTAGTAGCCGCCGACGCCGAAGGACTTCATGCCGCCGACCATGACGAGCCCGCCGCCGAGCTTCTCGACATAGTCGCGGATCGCGGCCATGCGGGTCTCGCCGACGAGATGGGCGGGGATGTCGGAAAGGATGATGCCGTCGTAGCCGGCGAGCTCCTGGAGGGATTCGGGAAGGCCCTCGGGCGGGCGCGTGTCGAGGCGGATGCCCTCCTTCTCCATCGCCGCGACGAGGTAGCGGGCCTCGCCCTCCTCGCCCTCGACATGGAGGAAGAGAGGCTTGCCCCGCACATCGACGATGGCGAGAGCCTCGTTGTTCTCGGGGATGGCGTCGCGCCCCTCGAAGCCCTCGACGACGGCGCGGTAGTTGTAGAGATTGCGTTGCTCGGGGACTCGGGTGAAGCGGTGCGTCGCGATCTCTCCCGCCTTCAGCTCGACCGTGGCGGCATCGACCTCGACGCCGTTCTCGAAGAGCCGGAGGCGGCCGGGACCGGAAAGGGAGCCCTCGACCGTGGCCTCGAGCTCGAGGGTGGCCCCTTCGTTGAGGCGCGACTGCGAGGCCGCGAGACGGGTGACGCGCACGTCGGGCTGGATCGTGCCGGTGACGCCGACAGCGTGGATCTTGACACCGGCGACGGCGGCTTCGGCCGCAGCGTCGAGGAGGGAGCCCCGGGTCTCGACGCCGTCGCCGACGATGACGAGGTGGCGGGCCGAACCTCCGGGGAACAGGCCGCGGGCGAGGAGGACGGCCCGCTCGAAATTCGACGAAGCCCCGATCTCGTCCATGAGGGCGGCGGCCTTTTCGGTGTCGGGCAGCTCGCCGCGTTCGCCGGGATGGAGGAGCAAACGCCCCTCTTCGCCGAAGGCGACGAACCCGGCATCGGCGGCCCCATCGACGGAGCGGCTCAGTTTCCCGGCGATGTCGTAGACGGCGCGGAGGCCTTCGGCCCCCTGGCTGCGGCTGTGGTCGAGGAGGAAGAGGACGGACTGGTCCCGGCTCGTCATGAGCCGCGCGGGCGAGGCGAGGGCGAGCAGGGCGAGCAGAACGAGCAACGAACGCACGACGACAAGGAGCCTCCGCCGCGTCGCGCCCATGGGATGGGTCGAACGGGCGTCGAACCAGAAGAGCAAGGCGAGCGCCGGCAGGGCGAGGAGAAGGATCTGGGGATGGAGCCAATCCATTGGG
>CAYSZN010000309.1:0-3119 GCA_964435425.1 uncultured Akkermansia sp.
GGATCACGGTGTCGCGGAGAGCCTCGTCGGTGCGGGCGGAAAGCGGCAGCAGCACGGGCCTCTCCGCCGCCGGGGCGGAGGCCGCGTCCTTCGTTCCGTCCGTCTTCGGCGCGGCTTCGAGGAGAATGTGCGAGTTCGTGCCGCCAAAGCCGAAGCTGTTCACCCCGACCACGGGCGGGAGATTGCCGAGGTGCGGCAAGGGCTGGAGCTCGGTCGCGACCTTCAGCTTGAACTCGTCGAAGGGAATGTTGGGATTCGGCCGCTCGAAGTTGAGGTTCGGCGGGACCGTGTCGTGGTGCAGCACGAGCGCCGCCTTGGCGAGACCGGCCACGCCCGAGCCGGACTCCAGATGCCCGACGTTCGTCTTCACCGAACCGATGAGGCAGGTGTCGCCCTCGTCGCGACCGCATGAGAGCACCATGCCCAGCGCCCGCGTCTCGATCGGGTCGCCCACCGGCGTGCCCGTGCCGTGGGCCTCCATGTAGCGGACCTGCTTCGCCTCGATCCCGGATTTCGCGAGCGCGTCCTCCAGCATCTTCGCCTGGGTCTCGACTCCCGGCACGGTCATGGACGAGGTGTTGCCGTCCTGGTTGATCACCGCCGCGCGGATCACGCAGTAGACGCGGTCGCCGTCCCGCTCCGCGTCGGCGAGCGTCTTGATCGCGAAGATCCCCGCCCCCTCGCCGCGCACGTAGCCGTTGGCGCGGTCGTCGAAGGCGAAGCACTGGCCCGTGGGCGACAGCATCGTCGCCTTGGAGAAGCCGATCGACGCATCGGGCGTGAGCAGGGCGTTCACCCCGCCCGCCAGCGCCATCGTCGCCTCGCCCGACCAGATGCTCTCGCAGGCCAGGTTGATCGCCACGAGAGCCGAGGAGCAGGCCGTGTCCACCGAGACGGCAGGGCCTTTGAAATCAAAGAGATAGGAAATCCGGTTCGACGCGATCGAGAGCGTGCTGCCCGAATTCGTATGCACATCGACGTTGCGCGGATCGCTCTGGGCGACGTTGGCGTAGTCGTTCGAGGCGATCCCGACGAAGACCGCCGTCTTGCTGCCGCGCAGGCTTGCAGGCGGGATGCCGGCGTCCTCCAGCGACTCCCACGCCGCCTCGAGGAGCCAGCGCTGCTGGGGGTCCATGCGCAGCGCCTCGCGCGGCGAGATCCCGAAGAACTGGGCGTCGAAACGGTCGAAATCGTGGATGAAGCCCCCCCACTTCGTGATCATCTTGCCCGGGATGTCCACGTTCTCGTGGTGCCAGCGCTCCCGGTTCCAGCGGTCCACCGGCACCGGCACGATGCCCGAGCGGCCCTCCGTCATCAGTTGCCAGAAGGACTCCGGACCGTTCACTCCGCCGGGCAGGCGGCAGCCGATTCCTACGATGGCCAGAGGTTCTTGGAGCGCTTGAGTGGGGTCGGACATGGGGAACAACGGTCGGGGAAGTCAAAAACGACGAAGCCGGAAACCCCGTTCTCGGGGAATTCCGGACTCGCCGGGGGCAGGATGGGATGGCGGCGCAGAGGCTTCTGGAATCGTCGGAAAATGGAGTCGGTTCGCGGAAAATCCTTCTTTCACAGTCGGCATGTCTTAATCGTTTTAGGGCGGAGAGTCAACAGGGTACATTGTGGTGCCCAAGAGGGTTCGAGTCCGCCGCGCAACCGGAGCGGAACGGTGGGGGCTGTAGCGGCGAGGATCATTCCGACTCGGGGCGAGTAGCAGGTTGCCTCGCCGCATTTTGTTCGCTTCGCTGCTTGGCGAGCCCTCTCCAGTCGCGTTCGCTTTCAAGACCTGCGGCATGCACCACATCTTCCAACACGCTGAAGAGGCCTTTCGGATGGAAAAGATTCGCATCCGCCCAAACCACTTTCCCGCAATCAAAGCAGATGCTCATGAAGTTGCGTTCACCGTTGTCGCGGACAAACTCCATCCGATGATGAGGCTTGAAACAGGCAGGAATACTTACAATCGTTTCGTTGTCCATGGCCTCCGCCGCTCGCAAAAAGACAACTTTTTGGTCCTCGGTCAATTTCACCGACCGATAGACATAGGAAGAGGAAGGCGGATTTCCCGACTCGGTCCCATCAAAGCTCTGGAAGTCAGCCGGATCCGAATGCTCTTCAATCATAATTGAGGCCGCGTTCCGGATCGTGGCGATCAATTGCCTCTTGAAAACTGGGCCGTGGGCCGCTTCGACCTCAAGATATTCGGCGGACTCCAAAAACGAAGAATCTTCGGAAATGTTCCGGTAGTAGGAAGCGGTGAGCTCGTCAAGTTCCTCCGCCGAAAGTTCCGATGGCTTCAACGGGACGCTCCTTTCGGACTTTTCGCCGACACCCTCTTTTCGATCACAAGCGATCCCCGAGAGGATTGCCACGCCGAGAAGTGAAATTGCGGCCCATTTCATGTCAATCTGAATACCACGACGGAGAGGATGGCGAGGTCATGGAATTCCCCCAAAGCTTCCCATGCTCACCCGTTGTTCACCCCGCCCCGCCGGGGAGCAGGTCGGACACGGCTTCCCGCTCCTCCCGCAATTCCTGCACCGTCGCCTCGATCTTGGCGCGGCTGAACTCGTTCACCGGAACGTCCTGCACGATCTCCCACTTCGCGCCGTCGCTGCGGATGGGGAAGGAGATCATGAGGCCCTCGTCGAGCCCGTAGGAGCCGTCGGAGCGGACCGCGACGCTGTTCCAGTCCCCCTCCGGCGTCGGCGTCGTCAGGCTGCGCACCGTGTCGACGACGGCGTTCGCGGCCGAGGCCGCGGAGGACGAGCCCCGCGCCTCGATGATCGCGGCCCCGCGCTTCTGCACCGTCTCGATGAAGGCGCCTTGGAGCCACTCGTGGTCGGAGATCACCTCGGTCGCGGGTTTTCCGCCGATGAGGGCGTTGTGGAAGTCGGGATATTGCGTCGCCGAATGGTTCCCCCAGATCGTCGCCCGGGTCACCTCGCTGACATGGATCCCGGCCTTGGCGGCGAGCTGGGACTTGGCCCGGTTCTCGTCGAGGCGGGTCATGGCGAACCAGCGGTCGCTTGGCACCTCCGGAGCGGCGTTCATCGCGATGAGGCAGTTGGTGTTGCAGGGATTGCCCACGACGAGCGTCCGCACATCCGAGGCCGCATTCC
>CAYSZN010000309.1:3129-5315 GCA_964435425.1 uncultured Akkermansia sp.
GAGGAGGTCCTTACGCTCCATCCCCGCCTTGCGCGGCACGCTGCCGACGAGCAGCGCCCAGTTCACGTCGGAGAAGCCCGTATCCAGGTCGGAGGTCGCCCGGATGTCGGTCAGGAGGGGGAAGGCGCAGTCGTCCAGCTCCATCACGACGCCCTCCAGCGCCTTCATTCCCGGCTCGATCTCGATCAGGTTCAGCGCGACCGGCTGGTCGGGGCCGAACATCGACCCGCTCGCGATGCGGAAGAGGAGGGAATAACCGATCTGGCCGGCGGCACCGGTCACTGCGACTCGAATGGGCTTGTTCATAGGGTATGGAAACTGCGATAAATGGAGAAAAATCGGATTCACGCGAAAGCCAAGCAGGCGGAAAGCCACCCTTCCGGCAGTCCCCTTCGCGAAGGGCTCAGGATCCGTGGACCCTTCGCGAACGTCCCGTTTCGTTCAAGAGATTTTTCAGAGTCTCGCGCAACTCCCACCATTCCCTGCCCGTGGCCAGATCCCTTCCCGTCGTCGGGAGGCGGTAGCTCCAGTTCGTGCCGTCCATCACGCCCGGCACGTTGATCCGCTCGGTCTCGAGGAGCAAGTCGTTCACCATCACCGCGACGCGGTCGGCGTGCGACATGGACAGCTCGCGCAGCAGCTTCGTCCAGACCGCCTCCGAATAGTCGGGAATCTCGTCGTCCGGGCGTTCGATTGCCGCGAAGGCGCAGAGAATCTCGAGAAAGCTCCTCGCATCCCAATACTCCTGCCCGCCGTGGTCGGATTCGCGCATCCGCCGGTGCTGCTGCTCCCATTGCGCCCGCATCGGGGCGTGGTCGTGGGAGGCGTAGGTCGCGAAGGAAAGCGCCGGGTAGCGGAGCCCCGAGGTGACATGCCCGTCGGTGAACTCCCACTGCGGCACCTTCATGCCCGCAATGCCCAGCTCGGCGAGGGAGGGACGGACGTAGTCCGGCACCGTGCCGAGATCCTCGGCGATCACCTCCGCCTCGTCGGCCGCCTCGAGGATCATGCGCAGATAGGCCTCCCCTTCCCGGCGGTTCGCCGCCTTCGCCCCCTCGTCATGGTCGGGCCGGGGACGGAAGCCGGGCAGACGCCCCCCGCAGCGGCGAGCCGCCTCATCGTGGCTCAAGGGAAGAAACTCCGCATTCCGCACCGGATTCCACGGGAAGGAGTAGATGCGGTAGAATCCCAAGGCATGGTCGATACGGAACATGCTGAAAATTTCAGTCGTCTTCGCAATTCGACGACGCCACCAGTCGAAATCGCGGTCCTCCAGCACCTCCCAGCGGTAGAGCGGGATGCCCCAGTTCTGCCCCCATTTCTGGACGAACTCGTCGTCCTTGAAGAGCGTCTCGGGCGGAGCGCCGCCGTACCAGTCGAGGTCGAAAATCTCCAGATCCGCCCAGACATCGACGCTGTAAAGGCTGACGCCGAAGGGAATGTCCCCCATCAGGGCCACCCCTTTCGAGGCCGCGTAGGCGCTCACCTCCCGCCACTGCGAAAAGGCGATCCACTGCACGTAGGCATGGTAGCGCAGCTCCCGGTCGATCTCCTTCGGACGGGTCTTCGCCTCCTCGGCAATCGCGGCGAGTGCGCGAGCCTTGTCCTGATATTCCTCGCGCCACTGCTGCCAGACCTGGCTGCCCCCTTCCCGATCCATGAGCACCCGGAAAAGACAGTAGTCGTTCAGCCACAGGGATTCGCGCTGGCAAAACTCGTCAAAGTCCGCCGCTCGCGTGTCAACCCTTCCTAAAACCTTGTCGCAGAATTGCTCGTAGGATTTTTTAAGCAGACTTTGCTTCAAAACCCGCACCTCGGCATAGCGAACCGGACCGGCATTCAGATCCGACAGTTCCCGTCCCGCCATCGCCTCCTCGAACGCCTCAGGCGTGAGATCCTTCAACCCCTCCGGCGTGCAGTCCAACGTCATCGGCTCGATCGCCACCGAGCTGATCGCATTGTAGGGGCTGTTGTCCGGCCCCGTCTCGTTGATCGGCAGCAGCTGCACGAACCCGAACCCCGTTTCCGCCGCAAAATGGACGAATTCCCGGAGAGAGGTCGTGTCCCCGATCCCAAGATCCCGCTCGCCCCGGAGGGAGAATACCGGAACGAGGATTCCGGCCAGTCTGCGATTCATGCTTTGTCTCATTCCCTTTCTCCGACCGAAGTCGCCAACCTTAGCTGGA
>CAYSZN010000310.1:0-5303 GCA_964435425.1 uncultured Akkermansia sp.
CGCGGAAGAAGTGCCCGTGCAGGTGCATGGGGTGGTGCATCATCGTGTCGTTGATCAGCTCCAGCCGCAGCACCTCGCCGCGCTTGATGCGGATGACTCCGTCCTCGGCCATGGTCTTGCCGTTGAAGGACCAGAGGTAGCGCTCCATGTCGCCGGTGAGGCGCAGCTCGATCGTGCGGTGGGGAAGCGCGGGATTCAGGCGCGTCGAGGCCGTCGCACGGAGGCGGGCGTAGGGCGGCAGGGGGCGCTCGGGCTCGGCGGCGAGGGCGGCGGCATCGGTGGCGGGAATCTCCGTCTCGTCGTCTTCCAAGGCGGCGAGGAGGTGGTCATCCATGTTGTAGAGGTTCGGCCGTGGGATGTCGGGGGCGGGATGCGGCTCGCCTTCGCCGAGCCAGACCGAGGAGTGGCCCGAGCCGTCCTGTGCCGTGGCCCGCAGTTCCCAGCGGCCCTTGGCGGGCACGGTGACGAGGATATCGTAGGTCTCGGCCATGCCGACGAGGA
This sequence comes from uncultured Akkermansia sp., assembly GCA_964435425.1. Lineage (GTDB taxonomy): Bacteria > Verrucomicrobiota > Verrucomicrobiia > Verrucomicrobiales > DEV007 > Arctic95D-9. The sequence goes on from CAYSZN010000310.1 coordinate 502, forward strand.
GACGGTTCACCTGGATGGGCTTCACCGTCGGCCCGTCGGCGGCGACGATCCTTAGCGGCCCGGTCGCGGACTGGAGATAGAAATAGGTCGAGGCCCCCGCGTTGATGAAGCGCAGCCGCGCTGTCTCCCCGTTGCGGATGCCGGGGTTGTGCTCGCGCCGTCCGTTCGCGAGAAAGGCGTCGTAGGCCACGTCGGAGATGTCCATGGCCGGCATGCGCGATTTCTCCCGCTCCCAGAAGGACTTCCATTCGCCCGCCTTGACCGCGCCGAAGAGGCTCTGGATGGAGCCTTTCTTGAACTCGTACCAGTCGTTCCCGCTCATCAGGGTGCGCATCACCTCCTCGGGGCGTTCGAGAGTCCAGTCGGAAAGGACGACGACCTCGTCGCGGCGGCGTCCGGGAGCGGGCCGACCGCGCGGTTCGACGACGATGGAGCCGTAGACGCCGTTCTGCTCCTGAAGCCCGGTGTGGCTGTGATACCAGTAGGTGCCGGCGTGGCGCAGCTCGAATTCGAAGGTGTGCGTCGTTCCCGGTCGAATCGGTGGGGTCGTGACGTGGGGCACGCCGTCCTGCTCGTTGGGAAGGAGGAGACCGTGCCAATGGATCGAGGTCTCCTCCTTGGCGAGGCGGTTGTGGACGCGGATGCGGGCGACCTCGCCCTCGCGGAAGCGCAGCACCGGACCCGGGATGCCGCCGTTCACCGTCAGGGCGCGCACCGGACGCAGCCCGCCGTCGGGCGACCAGCGTTGCTCGGCGATTTCCAGATCGTATTCGCGGATCTCGGCCTGGCCCCAGCTTTTGGGGGCGGAGGGAAGAAGGCAGGCCAGGCAGAGAAAGGGGACGGAGGGATTCATGGTGCGAGCGGGAAGACCGGAGCGGAACGGAAAAGGCAAAGGGCGGGCGCCGGAAGCGACGCCCGCCCCGCTTGGGGTCATCAGTTCAGCTTCGAGAGGTACTTGGCCGGATTGGCCTCGAACTTCTTCACGCAGGGTTTGCAGCAGAACTTGATCTGCTGTCCGTCGTAGACCTTCGTCACGACCTTGCCCATGCTGCCGAGCTCGTTGTCGGTGACGAGGCAGGTCTTGATGGGATAGGGGGACGCAGCGAAGGCGAAGCCGGCGGCGAGGAGGAGGATGGAGAGGGTAAGGATGGTTTTCATGGTTCAGTATGGTAGAGGATGGATGGTTTTTCTAAGTGGATCGATGCTTTCTTTGGAACCGGACGGAGACCGGAGGCCTCGCCGGGGTGTCCGCTCCGGACGCTCGTCCGGAGACTGGGAACGGTGTTGCCGGAGAGGGCGGCGATCCGCATTCCTTGGCGTGGACGTGCGCGACGTGGGCACGAAGGCCGCGACGGCGTGTCGCACATGGGCCGGGGTTGGCGAAGGACCGCCCCGTGGGATCAAATGAGGAGGGATTGGTGCAGGGCGAGCCGCAGCCTCGGTGGTCCGGGATCGGGATCGGCCCGACGCAGGGGCGCGACGACCAGTTCCTCCGCACGGGGAAGGACCGGGCCGAACTCGGAGAGGTCGGCCAGCATGGGCAGATCGGCTAGGAGGAGCGGCTGCGTTCCACCGTCGGCAAGGCGTGGGTTCTTCGCCTGGCAGTCCGTGCAAGGGTTCCCGCTCGGAGCGCTGTGGTCCGTGGGGTCCGCCGAGGCGCAGCAGGACGGAGCCTCGGAGCTGTCCGCAGCGGCATGGCTGAAGCAGCAACAGAGGGGGCTCGCGACAAAGATCGCAAGCAGAGCCGCGGCGATGCGATGGGATGCCCTCATATGAACCTCAGCAATGGAACCCCGGAACACCATTTCTGTTCAAAGATGGGGGAGATTTTTCTCCTTGGCAACCGGATTGGGGAGGATTTTCAAACCATGGATGGACAGATCGCGATCAAGCCCGCAGAAGGCCGTCGGGAGGATCTGTGGACACGCCGCGCTCATTGAGCAGGACCGGGCGTCCCTGTGACATTCGACCGAGGCCGATGATCTCGGCAGCTTGTGCTCCGAGGGAGGCGCGTCGACATGGAACCCCTCGGCGATTCATGGCTCCCATCTTCCGGGGCCATCCGACCATCCGGTGGAGGGCTTGACACCCTTGCCTACGCAGGCGATAGGGATCCTCCCGGCCACATGGATCGCAGACAGTTCATCGCCCGTTCATTGGGAGCCTCCGCCATGTGCGGTCTTTCGGGAGAGGGATATGGATCGGATGGGGCGGCCTCTCCCCCGGATGCCTTGCGCATCGACACCGACATCCCGGGCGGCAACGTAGTCGTGAAGGGCATCCATGGCGACACCATCGAGATCGACCCCGACCTTCGCGACACGGAGGGATTCTGGTTCTACTGGAGTTTCCGGGTGAGGGGGGCCGCCGGACGGACCCTGCGCTTCGAGTTTTCCGACAAGAGGGCCATCGGGGCGAGGGGACCGGCGGTCAGCACCGATGGAGGCCGCACATGGCGCTGGCAGCAGGAGACCTTTCCCGCCGCCTCGCATTTCGAGCATCGCTTCGACGAGCAGGCCGCCGAGACGCGCCTGGCGATGACCTTCCCCTATCTCGCCGCCGATCTGGACACCTTTCTGCGGGGACACGAGGAGAGGACGGCGAATCTCGAACGCCACACCCTCTGCCGCAGCCGCAAGGGTAGGGAGGTGCCTTTTCTCAAGCTGGGACGGCTCGACGAGGGCTTCGACTGCTGCGTGCTCGTCACCGCCCGTCACCATGCCTGCGAGACGATGGCCAGCTTCGTGGTCGAGGGGCTGATCGACGAGGTGCTGTCCAACGGTGCGAACGGCCAATGGCTGCGCGAGCACGCGAGGGTGGTCGTCGTGCCCCTGACGGACTTCGACGGCGTGGAGGACGGCGACCAAGGCAAGAACCGGGCTCCCCATGACCACAACCGTGATTACGGGGAAGGGGAGGAGAGCCTCTATCCGGAGACGGCCGCGATCCGCAGTCTCCTCCCCGAGTGGAGCGCTGGTCGTCCGTGGATCTTCATGGACATGCACTGCCCCTACATTCGGGGAGGCCGCAACGAGATGATCCACCAAGTCGGCAGGGTGGATCCCAAGGCATGGGAACGGCAGCAGATCCTCGGCCGTCTCGTCGAGGCCGAACGGCGCGGCACCTTGCCCTACGAGCCGTCGAACGACCTACCCTACGGCATGGAGTGGAACCGCGCCGCCACCGGCCTCGGCAGGTCGTCCTCGACCTGGATGTCGCAGCAGCCGGGCAATGCGCTCTCCACCACCTGGGAGTTTCCCTACGCCAACGTCGGCGGAGCCGAGGTGAATATCCAGTCGTGCCGGGATTTCGGGGGCGGTCTCGGCGCGGCGGCGCGGCGCTATCTCGAGGAGTCCGTCCTGCGGGGCTGAGTGACGGATCCGTGCCAATGCGGCCTGATCCCGCCGACCTTCCATCCAGCAACATCAAGGCAGGTCTCCGATCCGCTCCCATGGAATCCGCCGACCGGAACCCGAAGATCCGCCACCCCCCACCGCCGGAGCCGGATGGCCCCGGTCGCCGTGTCCTCGCCTTTCTGTTCTGGTTGGTCTGGCTGACTCCGCTCTTCCTCTGTCTCGAGTTCCAGCTTTCCTTTCCCTGGCTCCTCCTCTTGCTGCTCCCGGCGGCTTGGTTCGCGTCCGGGCTGAGGCGCCGGGAATGGCTTCGTTGGGTCACTGTGACCGGCCTCCTGCTCGGCGGACTGTTTGGACGCGCCATGGAGGGCTGGGAAGGTGCCATCTGGGGAGCGCTGATCGGCCTCGTCGCGGGATTCGCCGTCGCCTGGTACTCGCTCTGGTTGCTCCGGATCATCCCGGACCGCTGGGGTTCGGTGCTCGGCTGGTCCCTTCTCGGCATCGCCTTCGCTCTGGTCCCGCTGCTGCTTGCGATTCGCCTGCTGGTCGGCCGCTTCGACGACGACGACAGCCCCTTCATCCTCCTCGCCATCGGATACGGCGTGTTCCACGCCAAGGGCAAGGGCTGGTGGCGGGATCCTTTCGTCCCGGAACGAGTGCGGCCTGTGCTCGTCTCCTGGCTGCGTTTCTGGACAGGGCCGCGCGCCCTGCCCTGGGTCGTTGCCTTTTTCGTCGCCGGCCTCGTGGCAGGACCGGCGGGCTCCAGCTTCACCCCGGTCGCCGAGGGCGGAAATCTCTCCATCGTGCTGCAGCCCATCTCCTACGTCTGGCCGGTCTGCTTCGTCCTGGCGGCAGCGGCGAGCTGGGTCGCCTCGCGGAAGGCACCGCTGAATCCCTTTCATCGGATCCTCTGCGCCGTGGTCCTGTCGGGCGGTCTCCTGGTGATCGTCGGATGCCTTCGCCATCATGCCGAGATCACGCCGGAGCGCCTGCATTTGCGGCATGGTCTCTGGGGTTCCGTCCGCCTGTCGCGGGAGGATCTCGCTTCCATCGAGATCAAGACCTTTCGCGCTCGCCGGGTCTCCGGCAGCTATGCGGTTCTGATCGATCGTTTCGGGAAGCGGTATTCCCTGCGGAGGGCACCGAGGCGCCACGAGATCCTCGGCCATCTGACGGCGAGCTGGGGAGTGCCCGCCCTCCCGCCGTAGCGCTGTCGAGGATGGGAAAGAGGGTGGTTGCCGAGGGGAGCTTGCGGGGCGACTGGTCCCGCCATGATCGAACACACCGTCACCTTTCGGCTCGTCCATCCGGCCGGTTCGCCCGAGGAGGCCGCCTTCCTTGCTGCCGCGCGGGAGCTCGCCGCCATTCCCGGCGTGATCGACTTCGTCATCCGCCGCCAGACCAGCCCGAAGCTCGACCATTCCTTCGGCATCTCGATGTATTTCGCCA
>CAYSZN010000311.1:0-5303 GCA_964435425.1 uncultured Akkermansia sp.
AGCGATCTTCTTCGCGTCCTTGCCGGGGTTCTGGTGGATGGCGATGAGGGAGGGCACGCCCTTGCCCTCGACGAACTGGCGGCGCACGATGTGGCCGGGGCCCTTCGGCGCGACCATGATCACGTTGACGAAGTCGGGCGGCACGATGGTCTTGAAGTGGACGGCGAAGCCGTGGCTGAAGAGGAGGGTCTGGCCCTTGCGCAGGTGCGGGGCGACGTCCTTCTCGAAGATGCCGGCGATCTTCGTGTCGGGCGTGGCGATGAAGATGACGTCGGCGGCCTTGACCGCGTCGGCGGTGTCCATCACCTCGAAGCCGTATTCCTTCGCGACCTCGCGCGACTGGCTCTTCGCGTAGAGGCCGACGATGACCTTGACGCCGCTGTCCTTGAGGTTGAGCGCGTGCGCGTGGCCTTGCGAGCCGAAGCCGATCACGGCACAGGTCTTGCCTTTCAGCACTCCGAGGTCCGCGTCCTTGTCCGTATAGATTTTTGCTGCCATCTTGTTGAATCTCTGTCTCTGAGTTTTCGAGCGCGTAGGGTCCGCGCAAAGCAAGGAATGGTCAACCGCTATTCCTCGCCAGACCAAGAGCGACGATGCGCTCCCTGCTTGGGCCGGCTTCCGTCAAGAACGATCCTCCGCGTTGTTGGGAGAGTCGTCTCATTGCTCCCTTTCCACCGGCGGGTCGTCCTTGGACTCCGCCGCACCCGCCCGGGCACCCGCGGCGGCCTCCATCCCCGAGAAGATCGCGTCCCATTGGATCTCCTGGGCGAGGAATGGCTTGACTCCGTCGAGCAGGGGAAGGGATTCGCCATTGGCGGAGAGGGCACCCCCTTCGAGGGAAAGGAGGGTCGAGAGATTCGGGCCGTTCTCCTCGACCACTCCCATCGCCAGCAGGCCTTGGAGGTGTTCGGACAGTTCCGGATTGTCTCCGAAGAGGGACTTCGGAATTCTCGCCTCCAGGCGGAGCTCCGAGCTTTCAACGATCTCGAGATAGGTCTTCTGGGCGTCGAGGGCCCGGTCGCCCCGGTAGGTGTAGCCCAGGGCCGCTTTCGTTCCGGCTCCGTCGGATCCGACCCGCAGCTGGAACTGAAATCCTGTCCCGGCCTTCACTTGGCGGATCGCGCTCTGGAGAAGCCGGGCGAATTCCCGGGCCTGCTCCGGATCCATTCCGGGGGAAGCTCCCGTCCCGGCGACCGGAGCCAGGGATTGCTGAAAGGCGCTGAGTTCCTCGAGGATTTCACGCGGCAGCGTGGCGCTGGCGGTCAATTGCGCGCCATCCTCGAGCAGGGACAGATAGGGGACGGGCTCTCCGAATGCGGGGGAGTCGACCGCGAGCGAGCCAACGGAGTAGTCCGAGGAAGTCGTCACGAGACCGTTCGCCTCGCTCGTTCCGACTTCGAGGACGATGTCCTTCATCGCCAAGGCTCCCTTTTCCTCCGCGTCCTCCTTGCCTGACCAAGAGAGCTTGACCGACGGAACCGTGATCTTCCCAGATCCCAGCATGAGCTCCGAGCCTGCGGAGATGGGCGAAAAGTCCGAGCGGAATTGCGCACTCCCGATTTCGAAGCTGACTTTCGTTTCGCCATCGAGGGTGAACCCGATCGTCCCGGAGCTTGCCTCCATCGCTGCGGAGGTGGCCGAGGAGTCGATTCTGATGGTTGCCTGATCCAACCGGACACGGACCTTCCCTTCCTCCTCCCGCATGTCCAGAGAAAGGGGCGCGATGGTGAACTGACCCTCGATTCGCGAGTTGTCGGGGGAGAAGGTGAACTTCCCGGAGCCTCCGTCGAAGCGCACCCGCGTCCCGTCCTCGTCGCGGTCGACGGAGGCCAGGGTGACGGACGAGGTCCGTCCGCCTCCGAAGGAGATGTCCGTGGCGATGACGAGAGGATCCTTTCCGCCGAAGAGCTCCGCGACCGTCTCGTGCGCCTTTTCCGGGAGGGACTCCAGATCGAGCGTCGAGACCACATGGCTGCTGCCGATCCTCATCCCGTCCGGCGTGAAGGCGAAGGGACCATGATGGATCTCGTTGACGAACCGGATGGGCTTCTCGGATGGAACGAGGGAGACCGAGGAGATGGCGCGGCTCTTGAAGAAACCGCGTTCGTACGAGGCGAGCTCGATCTGGGCTCCCTGAAGAGAGCTCCCGCCGTTGAAATGCCTCTTCACCCCCGACTCCGTGGTCGTGCCGAAAAGCCAGTAGGTGCCGAAAAACAGAACGGCGACCAGTGGGAGAAGGAGGGACACAACCAGAACCGGGCGCTTCATGACGCAGGTTCTATCGGCCAAGCCGCCACAAGTAAAGAGAGAAACACATCGCTTCCCGCCTTTCCCGCGGGTCTCGCAACCGACCGCCTCATCGTCCCGGCATCACCACGCGCAGTTTTCCGACGGCCTTGGCCACGGCGGCGACGGCGGCATCGATCTCCTCCGCCGTGGTGAAGCGCGACAGGGAAAAGCGGACGCTGCTCCTCGCCCGCGCCGAGGGATGCCCCATCGCGAGGACGATGCGGCTCGGCTTGACTTGTCCCGTGCTGCACGCGGAACCGGGCGAGCAGCACACGCCCGCCTGGTCGAGCAGGATGAGCAATCCCTCGCCATCAACGCCGGGAAAGAAGAGGTTGCTGGTGTTGGGAAGGCGGTTGCCGGGATCGCCGTTGATCTCGACGCCGGGCACGGCCTCGGCCACGCCGCGCTCGAAGCGGTCGCGGAGAGAGGCGATGCGGGCACCCTCGCCAAGAGCCTGCGCCGCGAGTTCGGCGGCGGCACCGAAGCCGACGATGCCGGGAACGTTCTCGGTGCCGGAGCGTCGTTCTTGCTCCTGCCCGCCGCCGAGGGTCTGGGGCTGGAAACGGGCGCGGCGGTGGATCCAAAGCGCCCCGACGCCCTTCGGTCCGTGCAGCTTGTGGGCGGAGAGGGAAAGGGTGTGGATGGGGTGTTCCGCGACGTTCACGGGAATCTTCCCGGCGGCCTGGACCGCGTCGGTGTGGAAATAGGCGTCGTGCTCCGCAGCGAGGGCGGCAGCCTCGGCGAGCGGGCTGATCACGCCGGTCTCGTTGTTCGCCCACATCAGGGTGGCGAGGGCGACGTCGCCCTGTTCGAGATTCGCCTTCCAAGCCTCGAGGTCGAGCCTACCGAGGGAATCGACAGGGTTCAGTCTGGCATCATACCCGGTTGACCCGTGGAATTTCACGACCTCCTCGACGGCGCTGTGCTCGACGGTGGAGGTCAGGATGGCCCGTCGCTCGGGCCGCAGGGCGAGGGCGGAGCGGATCGCGGCGTTGTTCGACTCGGTGCCGCCGCTGGTGAAGACAATCTCGTCGGGCTGTGCTCCGATCCAGGCGGCGACCTGTTTGCGGGCATGGTCGACGGCGCGGCGGGCCTCGCGTCCGAAGCGGTAGCCGACCGAGGGATTGCCGTAGGCTTCGTCGAGCCAAGGCCGCATCGCCTCGAGGACTTCCGGCGCGACGCGGGTGGTGGCGTTGTTGTCGAGGTAGATCATGGACGGTTCGCCGCGTCTCCGGTCCTACTTCGGCGGCAACTGGAAGCGTCCGGCGAGGATTCCGGGGACGGTAATGTCCTCATCCAAGTCGTCCCATCGCAGGGCGAATCCATCCAGTTCCACGCTGACTTGCGAGAGTTCCTCCTCCGATGCCTCGGACAGAATCCGGAAGCGATCCGCCGGAAAGCCCACGATCCGACCGTCGTGAAGCTCGATATAGATGGTGCGTCCCTCGGACCAGGCCCGGATCGCGGTGGGTTCTGTGGATAGCTGGGGTTCAGCGACGGTGGTAGTCATGGAATGCCTTTCTCAATGTAGCATGGTTTTCGTAGACAAGCTGCTCGATCCCGCGCAGCTCATGCCGGGGCACTCCCCGGTTGTAGGCAAGAAGGATGCTCGGTTCGAGCCAGAATTTGCATTCTCCCTCCGTGCTTCGGACATGGATGTGTGCTGGTTCCCGACCCTCGTCGGAGTAGAAATGGAACCGGTAAGCCCCGATGCGCAAGACTGTGGGCATGGAGTGAAGATAGCCACAAGATCCAGGGCGGCGATCTCTTTTTCTTCGGGCAAGTCCTACTGCAAGCTCACCTCGAAGCTCTCGCCGAGAAAATGCCCCATCGCCTCGCCGACGAGGAAGAGCGAGCCGGCGACGAGGGCTCTGCCGCCGCGCCCACGCGCTTGGGCAACGGCGTCGGGGAGGGTTTCGGCCTCGCCTTGGGGCAGGTCCGCGCCTCCGGCGGCGACGAGGGCTTCCTTCATCTCGGGCACGGAAAGACGGCGCTCGGACTTCACGGAGATGAAATCGACGGAGGCGAGGATGGGAAGGAGCTCGGCGAAGATGCCAGCGACGTCCTTCGATTCGACTGCGCCGAAGACAAGGTGGGCCTTCTCCCCGGGATATTCGTGCTCCCAGGTGTGGCGCAGCACGGCGGCGGCGGCGGGATTGTGGGCTCCGTCGAGGACGAGGTCGTCGGTGAGAATCTGGAAGCGGCCCGGCCAGTGCGCCTCCGCGACGGAGCGGCGGATGCCCTCCCGCGTGAGTCGTTCCCCCTCGTCGAGGCGGCAGGCGGCCTCGACGGCGAGGGCGGCGTTGTCGCGCTGGTGCGGACCTTTCAAGCCGACGGTCCAGTCGTCGGGTAGGGGATGGGCTTCGAGGCAGGGAATGCCGAGCGCGAGGGCGCGGCGGCCGATCACGTCGCGAGCGTCGGGATGGAGATCGCCGACGATGACGGGCACGCCGGGCTTGAGGATGCCGGCCTTCTCCGCCGCGATTTCACGGATCGTCCCGCCGAGCCACTGCTGGTGGTCGAGCGCGACGGGGGTGATGACGCTGAGATCGGACTGGACCGCATTCGTCGCGTCGAGACGCCCGCCCATCCCGGTCTCGAGGATGACGACCTCGCAGGTCGCCTCGAGAAAATGCCGCATCGCGAGGGCGAGGCTCAGCTCGAAGAAGGTGGGATGCGGATCCCATTCGCCGACCAGCGCACGCAGATGGGAGAGCCCGGCGGCGGCGTCCTCCTCGGAGATCGCCGCTCCGTTCACCCGGATGCGTTCGCAGTAGGTGACGAGATGGGGCGAGGTGAAGAGGCCCGTCCGGATGCCCGCATCGCGGAGAATGCGCTCGGCCACGGCGCAGACGGAGCCTTTCCCGTTCGTCCCGGCGACATGGAGCACCGCCGGGCCGGGCCGGTCGGGATCGATGGCCAGGGCGGAGAGGAGTCGGCGCATGTTCTCCAGCCCCAACTTGATCCCGAAGGTCTGGGTGCCGTAGAGCCAGTCGATGGATTCACGATAGTTC
>CAYSZN010000312.1:0-5289 GCA_964435425.1 uncultured Akkermansia sp.
GTCGTGGCCGTGGCCATCGGCGGCCTCGTCCAGATCGTGCCCACGGTGACGGTGAACCGCGCCATGAACGTGGAGGACCGCCTGCAGAAGCTCTACACCCCGCTCGAGCTCGCCGGACGGGATCTCTACGTCTCCGAAGGCTGCTACAACTGCCACTCGCAGATGATCCGCACCCTCGTCCCCGACGTGCTGCGCTACGGCGACTACTCGCGCCTCGGCGAATCGATCTACGACTACCCCTTCCAATGGGGATCGAAGCGCACCGGCCCCGACCTCGCCCGCGAAGGCGGTCTGCGCGGCGACTCGTGGCACTACCTGCACATGCTGAACCCCCGCGACATGAACCCGCAGTCGCGGATGCCGAACTATCCTTGGCTCTTCGAGAAGAAGACCGACTTCGCGAGCCTGCCCGGCCGGATCGCGGTGCAGCAGCGCCTCGGCGTGCCCTACCCCATCATGACGCCCGAGGAGATCGAGCAGGGCGCGCGCGAGCAGGCCCTCGAGATCGCCTCGCGTCTCGTCGCCGACAAGGTGAAGATCCCCGTCGCCAAGGGCACGAAGGAGCCCACCAACGCCACCGAGGCCCGCGACCACCTCGCCGGCAAGCAGATCGTCTCCCTGATCGCCTACCTGCAGAAGCTCGGTGCCTACGATCTCGTCGAGCCGCCGGAGCGCCCCGCCCCGACGGAGCCCCGCATGATCAAGCCCGGCATCCCCGACCGCCTCCGCATCGCCCCGCCGTCGGAAACCCCCGAAGCGGAGACCGTCACCACCGCCCAAAACCCCTGATCCTCCCCACCCAGGCAAAACGCCCGAGCTCCCACCTCTTACTTTTTACCTTTCACCTTTCACCTTTCACTGCGGCCAAAGGCCGCCCCCGAGCCATGTTCCAACGCGTCATCCTCGAAAGCTGGCACGACTATGTGCCCTACATCTGCTTCGCCCTCATCGGCGGCTCCTTCCTGGCCATTCTCGTCCGTGCGGCCTTCATGAAGCCCGCCGAAATCGGACGCCTTGCCGCCATGCCCCTGCTCGGCGACGAGGAGCTGGAGCAGCGCCGCGAATCCAACCCTGACGAAAGCGCCGCCCGATGAAGAAGCAGCAGCCAGCCGAACCCGAAATCCCCATCCGGGAGCACGTCTTCGACGGCATCCAGGAATACGACAACAAGCTGCCGAACTGGTGGCTCTTCAGCCTCTACGCCTCCATCGTCCTCTTCATCGGCGGATGGTTCCTCTACTACCAGACGCCCTTCCGCATCCCGAACGACGAGGAGCGCATCGACCGGGCCATCGGGGCGATCGAGGAGAAGAAGAAGGCCGAGCTGGAATCCATGCTCGCCTCGCTGAGCAACGAATCCCTCCAGGGCATGAGCACCGACGCGAGCCACACCGCCGCGGGCAAAGCCATCTTCGACGCCAAGTGCGCCGCCTGCCACGGAGCCGACCTCTCCGCGAAGATGGGCGGCATCCAGCTGCCCGGCCTGCCGCTGAACGACTCGGAATGGAAATACGGCGGCCAGCCGCTGGAGATCATGAAGATCGTCACCGACGGATCGCCCGACGTCACCAAGGGCATGGTCGCCTGGAGCTCGCAGCTCAGCCCCTCCGAGATCGCGCAGGTCGTCGCCTACATCCTCAGCCAGCAGCCCGGAGCCTGACTTTTCTCCGGCACCACCATGGCCCCCATCAAACAGCCGAATCTCGACACCCTCACCTCCGTAAACGCCGACGGATCGCACCACTTTCTCCATCCCGCCGACGTCAGCGGGCGCTTCACCCTCTGGCGCCGCCTCTTCGGTATCGCCCTGATCGCGATCTACGTCCTCCTCCCCTGGATTCCCATCGGCGGTTTCCCCGCCGTCTTCCTCGACCTCGCGCAGCGCCGCTTCCACTTCTTCGGCCTGACCTTTCTCTCCGAGGATCTCTGGATCGGCTTCTTCCTCCTCACCGGCCTCGGCTTCTCCCTCTTCTACGCCACCGCGCTCTTCGGCCGGCTCTGGTGCGGATGGGCCTGCCCCTACACTGTCTTCCTCGAGCACATCTACCGGCGCATCGAACGGCTCATCGACGGCGACGCGACGAAGCGCCGCCAGCTCGATGCCGCGCCCTGGACGGCGAACAAGATCGCCCGGCGCGCCATCAAACAGGGTCTCTACCTGCTCGTCTCCCTCTTCATCGCCCACGTCTTCGTCTCCTACTTCGTCTCGCTGCCGCGCCTCTACGGCTACATGCGCGAATCGCCGCTGAACCACGCCAAGGCCTTCGGCACGATGCTCTTCCTCACCGGGTCGCTGCACTTCTGCTTCGCCTGGTTCCGCGAGCAGTTCTGCATCATCCTCTGTCCCTACGGGCGCATCCAGTCGGCCCTGACCGACGACGACACCGTCAACATCGGCTACGACACGACGCGCGGCGAGCCCCGCGGCAAGAAGTCCGACCTCAACGCCGGCGACTGCGTCGACTGCAACCGCTGCGTGCAGGTCTGCCCCACCGGCATCGACATCCGCAACGGGCTCCAGCTCGAATGCATCGGCTGCGCCGCATGCATCGACGCCTGCGACACCGTGATGACGAAGCTGGACCGTCCCAGGGGGCTGATCCGCTACGATTCGCCCAAGGGCCTCGCGGGCGGGAGGCACCGCTACCTGCGCCCGCGCATCGTGCTCTACACCGGCCTCATGGCCCTCGGCGCCGCCTTCCTCGGCATTTCCCTGCTCAGCCTGCGCCCCGCCAAGGCGGAGCTCATCCGCATGGCCGGCAATCCCTACTACGTCGACGATGCCGGCGTGCGGAACCAATACCGCCTCCAGCTCGTGACCAAGCGGAACGAGCCGACCGAATTCCGCCTCGTTCTGGAGGGACTCCCCGAGGGAGCCGTCGTCACCGGGCTCGACGAGATCATCACCCTGCAAGCCGGCGAGGAGACCGTGAAGACCCTCATCGTCCAGGTGCCGAAAGCCGCCTACCAAGGAGAATTCACCATCCAGCTCAAAGGACTCGTCACCCCCGGAGACACCAAGCTCGCCGACACCATCGAGTTCCTCGGCCCCAGCGCCTACGCTCTGGACTGATCCCCGCATCCGCTCCCTTCCATGTCCTTTCTCCGCCAACGCCCCTGGATCTGGATCGTCCTCGCCTTCCTCGTCCTCATCGCGGCCTGGGCCGTCCTGCTGAAGATCGCGACGGAGCACCGTCCCGCCAGCGTCGAGCTGGCCCCACCCGTGACCCATGCCCCATGACATGACTCTTGACCCCGCCACCCTCACCCTCGGCGGACTCTTCGTCGCCGGGCTCGCCACCAGCCTCCACTGCGCGGGCATGTGCGGCCTCCTCACCTGCGGCCTCGGCATCGCCGGGCGCGGCCCCGCCCTCGCCTCGGTCGGACTCTACCACTTCTGCCGCCTCGTCGGCTACGGCATCGCCGGGGCGGTCATGGGATTCCTCGGCGGACGGCTCGGCTTCCGCTTCGATCCCGTCGGCATCCCCTGGCTGCCCGCCCTCCTCATCCTCTTCCTCGTCGCCATCGCCTTCGGCCTCGACAAGCGCCTCGGCGCGATTCCCGGACTGGGCAAGGCCATGATGAAGCTCCGCGTGAAAACGCTCAACCTGCCCCCCCTCGCCCGCGCCTCCATCATCGGACTCGCCACACCCCTGCTCCCCTGCGGCCCGCTCTACGCCATCCTCGCCCTCGCCCTGGCGGGCGGCTCGGCCGTACGCGGCGTCGAGACCATGCTCGCCTTCGGGCTCGGCGCCCTGCCCGCGATCTGGGCCGTCCAGATCGGCTCCGCCTGGGTGAACCGCAAGCTCGGCTCCCGCGGCTTTCTCCACGCCAAGCGTGGACTCGCCGCCGCTGCGGCCCTCTCCCTGATGTGGCACTTCTCCTACCTCGGAAAAAGCCACGACGGCAAGGACGGCGGCACCTCCTGCCGCTGCGAACTCGGGATCGAATGAGCGCCCCTCCCTCCGCTGCCACCGCCCCGGCCCAGCCTCCCCGCGACGCGGAGAGCGCCGCCCGCCGCTGCGACCACTGCGGAAACCGCTTCCAGCCGCGCTTCGAGGCCGAGCGCTTCTGCTGCTCCGGCTGCCGCACCGTCCACGACTTGATCCAGTCCGAGGGCTTCGGATCGTTCTACGAGCTGCTCGGCCGCCGTCTCCTCCAACCCGCCACCGAGCCAGAACCCGATCCCGGCCTCCTCGAGGAGCTCGACGAGGCCGTCGCCTCCGCCGAGCAGCGCGCCAGCGCCTCGGGATCGCCCGCCCGGCTCTCCCTGCGCCTCGGCAACCTCTCCTGCACCGCCTGCCTCTGGCTCGTCGACCACCTCCTGCGCCGCCATCCCGGAGCCCTGCGCATGAACGGCGACACCTCGCGGTCCATCCTCACCCTCTGGTGGAATCCCGGCGAGTTCGCCGCGATGGACTTCCTCCGCGAGCTCCACCGCCACGGCTACCCGCCCTCGCCCTGCCGCCCCGAGGACGAGGAGGCCCCGCAGGAAAGCCGCGCCCTCCTCACCCGACTCGGCGTCACCGCCGGACTCGCGATGAACACGATGGCCTTCACCCTGCCCTCGTACCTCGGACTCGAGACCGGCACCGAGCTGGCCCGGCTCTTCATCCTCGTCGCCTTCGCCTCCGCCACCCTCGCCCTCGCCGTGGGCGGCTCCTACTTCTTCCAGCGCGCCCTCTCCTCGCTGCGCCTGCGCAGCCTGCACATGGACGTGCCCATCTCCCTCGGACTCGTCGCCGCGTGGCTCGGCTCGACCGGAGGACTGCTCTTCGGCGTCGAGAACATGCTCTACTTCGACTTCGTCGCGATCTTCGCCTTCCTCATGCTCTCGGGGCGCTACCTCCATCTCCGCCTCCTCGACCGCAACCGGCGGCAGCTCCACGCCCGCGAGCGGGAGATCACCACGACGCACCGGCTCGACGCCTCGGGCCGGCGCGAACGCATCCTCCTCGCCCGCGTCGAGACCGGCGACTGGCTTGAGATCGCGCCCGGCGGCATGGTGCCGGTCGAGGCCGAACTCGCCTCCCCCTCCGCCCTCCTCCATCTCGACTGGATCAACGGCGAGCCCGAGCCCGTCCTCCACACCCTCGGGCAGACCGTCCCCGCCGGCGCCCGCAACGGCTCGCCGACGCCCCTCCTCGCCATCGCCCGCCGCCACTACGCCGGCTCTTTCCTCGAGCGGCTCTTCACCCCCGCCGACGACGACTTCGACACGCACTCCGCCGCCGCCTCGACCCATCCCGTCCGCAAATACTACCTCGTCTCCGTCCTCGTCGCCGCCTT
>CAYSZN010000313.1:0-5264 GCA_964435425.1 uncultured Akkermansia sp.
GGGCGCTGTCCATCGGGAAGGGTTCCTCCTCCCCGGCGGTCGCGCAAGCGGATCGGACTTGGCGAGTCGCTTTTGTCGCCGTTCGGGGAGGCGGCGGGAAAGAGGGGGGGGCGAAGACATGCCGGATTATCGAGCAATTCAGTTGACCATTTCGTAAAGATGCGTTGAACTCCCCCATTCCGCCCACCCTTGCACCTTTCGATTGTCCGATCCGCGATGTCAGCCTCCCCACCTTCCCCTCGCAAGCCTGTTTCAGTCATCACCGGTGGAGCGGGCTTTCTGGGATCGCATCTCGGCGACCGCCTGCTCGCGGAGGGGCACCGCGTCGTCGCGATCGACAACCTCGTCACCGGTTCGCTCGACAACATCGCCCACCATGCCGGGAATCCGGATTTCGACTTCATCGAGCACGACGTGACCCGCTTCATCGATTGTCCGGGGGAGGTCGACTTCATCTTCCATTTCGCCTCGCCGGCCAGTCCCTTCGACTACCTCGAGCTCCCCATCCAGACCCTCAAGGTCGGCTCTCTGGGCACCCACAATGCGCTCGGCCTCGCCCGGGCGAAGGGGGCGGTCTTTCTGCTGGCCTCGACCTCGGAGGTCTACGGCGATCCGCTCGTCCATCCTCAGCGCGAGGACTACTGGGGCAATGTCAATCCCATCGGTCCCCGGGGCGTCTACGACGAGGCCAAGCGCTTTGCCGAGGCCATCGCCATGGCCTACCACCGAGCGCACGGCATCGACACGAAGATCGTCCGGATCTTCAACACCTATGGTCCGAGGATGCGGCTGCACGACGGACGGGTCGTGCCGGCCTTCATCGGACAGGCGCTGGAGGGGAAGCCTCTCACGGTTTTCGGCGATGGCAGCCAGACCCGCAGCTTCTGCTACGTCAGCGACCTCGTCGACGGGATCTACCGCCTTTCCCAGAGCGACTGTCACGAGCCGGTCAACATCGGCAACCCGCGCGAGATGACCATCCTCCAGTTCGCCGAGCGCATTCTCAAGCTGATTCCGGGCGTTCCGGGGATCCAGCACGAGGCGCTCCCCATCGACGATCCGAAGGTCCGCCAGCCCGACATCTCGAGAGCCCGCGAGACGCTCGGCTGGGAGCCCAGAGTCGATTTCGAGCAGGGGATTGCCGAGACGATCGGCTATTTCCAGAAAAAATGTGCGCTCTAAGTGGATTTGATTCTTTACGCCGAACTTTTCCCTGTCGTAGTATCCCAGCCAAGATGCCGGAGTGCGTCCCAAATCCCGAATCCCCCATTTCCATGATCAAGCCTCTCCTCGCCACCCTCGTCGTCGCCACCCTCGCCCTGCCTGCGCTCCAGGCCCAGCAGCCGCTCCAACTGAAGATGGGCGATGTGAAAGTGGGCAAGCTCGCCTCCGAAGTCCAGAAGACTCCCAATTTCCAAGCCGGCGATGTGAAGTCCAAGAACGTGCCCAACCCCCGCGACTGGCTGGAGATCGAGGTCGAGTTCGAAGTGGACGGCCCGCGCAACGCCGTGGTGAAGGATCTGCTCTTCCGCTACTACGTCGGCTTCCGCGACACCAACGGACAGCCCCGGGTTCTCACGGGCGACGTGAAGCACATCAACATCGTCACCAAGGACAAGAGCTACTCCGTCGCCTACGTGGCGCCCTCCACCTTGGGCGAGATCACGGGCGACTTCCGTCGCTTCCAGCCCTCCTCGGTCGAGGCCATGGGCGTCGAGATCTACTACAACGGCGTGATCGTCGGCGGCACGACCACGAGCGGCAGCAAGTTCTGGGAATCCGTGTCCGCCCAGCCGGGCGTGCTCGGCAAGGCGGAGACTCCCTTCGCCCTTCTGTGGATCGACCGCTACTCCGAGGTCGAGAAGGCGTCCCGCTGAGACGGCGGGGCCGGAGGCAGACAGTTCAAGGAGAGATTTATACCACCATGGCGGAAGAGCGCATATTCACCCTCAGTCTCGGATCGCAGCAGGCGACCGGGGCGATATTCAGCAAGACTTCGGGAGGCGGCCTGCGGCTCGACCGGATCGAGCGCCGGGATTTCGCCGGCGATCCGGGAGAGGACGGGACGCGATCCGTCCAGGCATCCCAGGCGATCAAGGAGATCGTCGGCGCGCTGAAGACGAAGGGATCGAAGACGGGCTACGTCATCTCCTCCTTCCCCGTGCTCGTCAAGTTCGCGAGCCTGCCGGCCCTCGACGGCGCCCAGGTGGATCAGATCGTGGAGTTCGAGGCGCAGCAGCAGGTGCCCTACCCCATCAACGAAGTGGTGTGGGGCTACCAGCTGATGGGCGAGCCCGGCGACGTCGAGGTCGAGGTGGCGCTTGCCGCCGTCAAGTCCGACGAATTGACCGAGCTCGACAATCTCGTCGTTGGCGCTGGCCTGAAGTCGAACGGGGCCGAGATGTCGCCGGCGGCCCTCTACAACGCGCTCCGGTTCAACTACGCCGATCTCGAAGGCACCACCCTCCTCGTCGACATCGGATCCCGGACGACGGACATGATCTTCATGGAGGGAGGGAAGCTCTTCATCCGCACCGTGAAGATTGGTGGCGCCGACATCTCCCGGGCCATCGCGAAGGAGTTCGGCACCGATTTCGGTTCGGCCGACCATCGCAAGATCCTCGACGGGTTCGTCGCCCTCGGCGGCCCCTACGCCGACCATGAGGATCCCGAGATCGCGGCGATTTCGAAGGTGGTCCGCAACTCCCTCACCCGTCTGCATGCGGAGGTGATGCGGACGATCAACTTCTACCGCAGCCAGCAGGGCGGTTCGGCACCCTCCTTCGTTCTCCTCAGCGGGGCGACGGCCGGCCTGCCCTTCATCCGGGAGTTCTTTGCCGAGAAATTGAACTTGCCCATCGATCATTTCAATCCGTTCCGGAACGTGACGGTCGCCAAGGGGGCCGTCTCGGAGCTGGTGGCGGAGAAGGGGCACCAGTTCGGCGATCTGGTCGGGAGCGCCCTCGGGCAGATCGGAGAGGTGCCCCTGCGCCTCGAGCTGATCCCCGAATCCGTGCGCAAGATCCGGGAACTCAACGCCCGCAAGCCGGCGCTGATCGTGGCGCTCGTGGCGCTCGTGGCCCTTCTGGGGGCCTTGGGCTTCCATTTCACCAAAGGGGCGCAGCTGGCCAGCGAGCGGGCCGAGGAAATCAACGCGAAGGAGGCGGATCTTTCGAAGTATGGAAAGGAGATCCAGTCCCTCGAGAAGGAGATTGGCTACATCGATGCCCAGCAGGGGCCCTACGTCGAGGCGATCCGGCACCGGGTCTACTGGGTCCAGCTCTTCAACTACCTCAGCCAGAAGATGGACAACGACGTCCTCTACATGACCATGCTCGAGCCGATCTCCAACAGGACGCCGATCATCGACGACACCGCCACCGGACTGACGTCGTCCGCGGCATCCATCAGGACCGAGGCCATCGTCGACTCCTTCTCCATCCACGGCCTGTGGCGGGAGAACGCGAAGGGGTCCGAGGTCGTCTACGACTACTTCAAGCGGCTCAAGGGCGACGCCGACAGCGGCAGCGAGGGCTTCTTCGATCTGAAGGAAGTGGACATCAGCCAGGTCGTCGAGGTCGATGCCGGTACGAGCAGCGACCGCTTCGCCTATCCGTTCAAGATGACCCTGCCTCTTCCCGAGGTGAACAGGGTCCGGTTCACCAAGTGAGAGGGTCCGACAGAGCAGTATGAATTCAAAGGTTTGGCTTACAGTTTTTGGCATCGTCGCCGTCCTCGCCCTCGGGGGTGCTGGTTTCTACGCGATCTCCAGCCATGGCAAATACAGGGAGGCGATGGACAGCTGGGGGACGAAGGTCTCCTCCATCGAGAGCCTGGAGCGGCGTGTTCCCTACCCGAACAAGAAGAACACCGAGGCGCTCGCCGGGAAGGTGGAGTCCTACAGGAAGGCCGTCGAAGCGCTCGAGGGAACGCTGAAGTCTTTCTCGCGCGAGCTCAATCTCACCATGCAGAACACAGAGTTCCAGCAACTCGTGCGGAGGCGGGTCGAGGAGTTCCGGAACGTGGCGCGCCAGGGCGGGATGGAGATCGACTCCACGAACGAGTTCCAGCTCGGCTTCGACATCTACGCCAACACCGTGCCGGCACCCGATCTGGTGCCTGTGCTCGACTACGAGCTCGAGGCGATCGACCACCTTCTCCGCAAGCTCGTGGCCTGCGGGGTCGAGCGGCTCTCGGAATTCCAGCGTGACGCGATCCCCGGCGAGCCCGGAGGCCCGACGGCGCAGGACAGCGGAGTGGTGCACAAGTATCCCGTCCGCTTCCGCATCCGCAGCTCGCACGACACCTTGCAGAAGCTCGTCAACGAGCTGGCCAACGACCGCCAGTTCTTCTACGTCGTCCGGGTGCTGAAGGTGAGGAACGAATCACAGGAAGGCGCTCTGAAGGCGACGAGCGGTCCGAACCAGGGAGGCTTCGTGAAATACGAGAATCCCGAGACGCAGGAGGTGGCCGGGCCCGACAAGCTGGCGGAATGGGGGCATGGCACCGCTCCCGAGTCCGAGGTCGCGGCGAAGGCGAGGGAGGCCGGGTTCATCAAGGCGGACCAGGATGCCCGCGTCCTCATGGGCTTGGAGAAGCTCGACGCGTTTCTGGTCGTGGACATCACCCGTTTTCTCGGGGCCGATGAATTGAAGAAGGAAGAACCGGAAGCTGAAACGGATACGAAAAAGAAAGGGAGACGATGAGCGGTAAAGCTTGGGATAAACTGATTCTGTTGGTGGCTGGCCTCGCGGTGATCGGGGTATCGGTCCTCTTCTCGATGCGGGCGCTGGGCTTTGCGGAGAATTTCGGGCTGGTCGAGACGACGCCCAAGGACGACCTTCCGGAGACGGAGGAGCCCCGTGCCAACATCGCGCGGTCTTTCGTCGAAAAGACCCAGGCGTGGTCGAATCCGGTGAAGGGGCAGCCCGCGAAGGCGCTGCCGCTCTTCGTCTCCGTGCCCATCGTCGAAGCCGGTGGAAAGCTCTACGACATGGGCGACCCCAACGAGGAGCCGCTCCGCCCCCCGGTGACGAACGCATGGCTCATGGCCCACAATCTCGACTACCTCAACTCCGGAGTGCTCAGTCAGGATCCCGACCGGGATGGATTCGACAGCCTCGCGGAGTGGGAGGCCAAGACCAATCCCGTCGATTCGAAGTCGCATCCGCCCTATGCCGAGAAGCTGATCTTCGCGTCCCGCCAGCAGGAGGTCTACACACTGCGCTTTGCGGCCAAGCCCGACGAGGAGCGCATCCAGGTCA
>CAYSZN010000314.1:0-227 GCA_964435425.1 uncultured Akkermansia sp.
CCTGCCGCTCGTGGACCGCCGCCCCGGAGACGACCGGACGGCGGACGAGATTCTGAAGGAATGGGTGAAGACCCTCGCCGACGGATCGGAGTAGAATCGAGAGATCCATACGAACAGCCTGCGCTCCCGAGCCTCCCGGCTATACCTCTCTGCGTCCTGTTCTCGAAAAGCCCAAGGAGGGCCGACATTCCTGTCGGCCGGCAAGCCCGGCGACGGCAGGACTAGCC
>CAYSZN010000314.1:237-2923 GCA_964435425.1 uncultured Akkermansia sp.
GGCCGGCTGGTCCTGCCGTCGCCGGGCTTGCCGGCCGACAGGAATGTCGGCCCTCCTTGAGTCCGCGAATGACGCCGTCGGCATCGGATCGAAATCCGAACACTTGGCGCAGAGAAGTATATCAACCCTCAACTCTCAACTTCCCTCCCCCCTCACGGATACCGCACCTCGACCGTCACCGTCTTCCTCCCCCACTCCAGCGCCTGCTGATGCGTCTTGAAGAACAGGTCGATCTTGTTCCCTTGGATCGCCCCACCGCGGTCCTCGACGACGCCGTCTCCGTAGCCGGGCACCTTCATGCGTGTGCCGAAGGGGAACACGCTGGTGTCGGCGGCGATGGTGCCCTTTCTCGCCTTGGTGCCTGAGGCGGTCACGCCGACTTTCTTCTTCTCGCCCTTCATCGGGCCGTAGGCGTAGACGGGCTGGAGCAGAAGGTTGCGCCGCCATCCGCAGCACTCGCCGCACTTGCAGTAGCCGGTCGCTTCCAGGGTGATGTATTCGACCCGTCCCTTCCCCCGGCTCGCGCATCCCGCGAGAAGAAATCCGAACATCAAGGCCAATGTTATAATTTTGATGAAATTCACAATTAAAGATTCTCTGCTTTCCAGAACCATTCAAGATGGATTTGAAGGTTTTCCGGACCCGACGGGGATCGAAATCCAAAGCTCGTACCGTGGGGCGGAATTCTTTCCGCCCTTCGCCGGGCTTGGAGAAGGCGGAAAGGGATTCCGCCCCACGTTTGGCTCTGGAGTCGGTTCGGATTTCGGATTTCGAGCTTCGGATTTATCCGTCTCATCCTCTCGACACCTTCGCGATCCGGCCTTTTTCGATCTCGAAATTCACCCGGTCGATCCGGTAGTCCATCGTCGCGGGACGCGGCTGGCCGTCGATGGAGAGGACGCGAAAGCTGAGCTTGCGCTCCTTCGCGAGGGCGGCTCCTTCGGCTTCGGTGAGGCCGATGAAGGCCTTGTCGCTCTCCGGGGTCTCGCCTTTTGTCGGAGGCAACTCGGCGGCATCCGGGGAAGTCCCCTTTTCGCGACACGCGACCGGCAGCAGGAACGCCACCGCCACTCCGACCATCATCTCCCGTCTCGTTCTCATGCCGGGAAACTACCATGGCCCGGACGGCTCTTCCAGCGCGGGAACGCCGAATCCTCGCACCTGTGCTACCCTTTCCCTGCGATGAAGCCATTCCTCCGCCCTGTCAGCCTCGCCGCCATCGTGGCCCTCGCGCCCGCGGCGGCGCTGTGGGTGCATCGCCGCGAGATGACGCACCTCTGGTGGGCCGTGCCGGGGGCCGTGGTGCTCTCCCTGCTGCTCCTCGGATTGCGCTACGCGGTCCTCGGCCGCGCTCCGTGGCGGGTCCGCCTGCGGCGTTGCGGAGCGGCCCTCGCCGCCGTCCTCGGCCTCGGATTCGCCGCCTCCCTGCTGCTCCGCTACGACGGATCGACTTCTGGCTCCTCCTTCCCGAAGCTCTCCTGGGTCTGGGAACGGTCCGAAACGACGCCGGTCCCGGTGCCGTCTTCCCCTGCCAGCTCGGAGGCCGCCCCTGCCCTCCCCGGTGCGGCGGACCTCCACGATTTCCTCGGTCCCAACCGGGACGGGATGTGGAGCGCTCCGGCCTTCGGCACCGACTGGACCACCCATCCCCCGGAAGCGCTTTGGCGACGGCCCATCGGAAAAGGCTGGTCGAGCTTCACCGTCTCCGGTTCGCGCGCCCTGACACAACAGCAAATTGGCGACGACGAGCACGTGACCTGCCTCGACCTCGCGACGGGCCGCGATCTCTGGAGCCACGCCGACCCGCAGACGAGACTGCTCCTGGAACGGGCCGAGAACGGAGGCGCGGCCATGGGCAGCGACGGCCCCCGCGCCACCCCGACGATCCACGGAGGTCGGGTCTACACGATGGGCAGCACCGGCATCGTCCACTGCCTCGACCTCGAATCCGGCGATCCCGTGTGGTCGCGCCACCTCCTCCGCGATCTCGGGGCGGAGACGCAGAAATGGGGCATGGCGAACTCTCCCCTGATCCTGACGAAGGAGCGGCTCGTCGTCTTCGCCGGTCCCGACCGGAAAAGCGGCCCCATTCTCGTCGCCTGCGATCTCGACAGCGGCGAGACCCGCTGGATCGCCGGAGGAGGAGGCGCGAGCTACAGCTCCCCGCGGCTCGTCGTCCTCGCAGGCACGGAGCAGATCGCCAGCGTCAACGGCGCCGACGTCTCGGGCATCGATCCCGCGACGGGAGCGACGCTCTGGAGCCATCCCTGGCCCGGCACCTTTCCCAAGGTGGGCCAGCCCATCGCCCTGTCCGGCGACCGGCTCCTCGTCACCGCGAGCTATGGGGCGGGCAGCCTGCTCCTGAGGCTATCGCGGAGCGGAGACGGCGGATTCGCCGTGGAGCCGCTCTGGAAATCGACCTACCTGAAGACGAAGTTCAGCTCCGCCGCCGTCGTCGGCGACCATGCCTACGGCCTCGACGAGGGACGGCTCGCCTGCATCGATCTCGCCACGGGCAAGCGCGTGTGGAAGAACGAGAAGTTCGGCTTCGGGCAGCATCTCCTCTTCGGCGACCGCCTCCTCGTCCAGACCGAGGCGGGCGATGTCGTGATCGGTCGACTCGCGCCCACCGGCTTTACCGAGACCGGACGCCTCCCCGCCCTCTCGTCGATGACCTGGAACGCCC
>CAYSZN010000314.1:2933-4797 GCA_964435425.1 uncultured Akkermansia sp.
GAGGCCACATTCGGATTTCGAGCTTCGGATTTCGGATTTTGTATCCCTCCTTGTCCGCCTTCCATTCGTATGGCACAAGCATCCTCCCGATTTCCAACTCCCAGCCCTCCCCTGCCCCATGCTCGTCCACACCCGCGAACTCACCCTCTCCACTCATGGCAAGGGCACCTACGAACTGACCCGCGAGCTGCGCTCCTTCGTCGCGTCGAGCGGCGTGCGCGAGGGACAGCTCACCGTCTTCGTGCGACACACCAGCGCGAGCCTCGTCATCATGGAGAACGCCGACCCCGAGGCGAGGACGGACCTGCATGCCTTCTTCGACCACCTCGTTCCCGAGACGCTGCCCTTCCTCGTCCACACCTACGAGGGGCCGGACGACAGCCCCAGCCACCTGCGCATGGCCCTGACGCGGACCAGCGAAGCCATCCCCGTCCACCATGGCCAGCCCGTGCTCGGCACCTGGCAGGGTGTTTTCCTCTTCGAACACCGCCGCGCCCCACACACGAGGAAGGTGACTTTGTCCCTGATTGGCGTTTAACTTGGAAAATCCGAAATCCGAACCCTCCCAACTAACTTCACTTCGTTCAATTTGGATTTGGACCACGAATGGACACCAATGAACACGAATCTTCTTGAGTTCCATTCGTGTGACTCGTGGCATTCGTGGTCCAAATCCCATTTTTTGAGTTACTCCCCAATCCACACTCACGCGCAGCTTGGGTTCCGGTGCTGAAAACTGAAAACTGACAAACTTCCCCGGCCTCGACCTTGAAACCCTCCCCCCGTCCCGGGGTTCATTGCTTTCGCCCCTTCCATGCCCTCCTTCACCTACACCGCGATCGATCCGGCCGGTAAAAAGGTCTCGGGCAGCGTCGTGGTCCGGAACAAGGCCGAGGTCTACCGCGAGCTGGAGGCGAAATCCCTGACGCCTGTGCTCGTCGGTCCGGCGGCGGAGACCTCGCCGGGCGGCGGCAGAGAAGCCGCCGGAAAAGGCTCCAACGGAGGGAAGGCGAAGCGCCACACGCGCCTGAAGCGTCAGGAGATGGTCCTCTTCACCGAGGAGCTCGCCGATCTGCTCGACGCGGGGATGAATCTGGAGCGCGCCCTGAAAGTGCTGGCGGAGCGGCAGGCGAACGCCTCGATCCGCGAGGTCGCGGGCTGCCTGCGCGAGGAGATCCGCGAGGGAGCGCGCTTCTCGAAGGCGCTCGCGACCGCCTCGCCGTCCTTCGACGAGCTCTACGCCAGCCTCGTCGCGGCGGGAGAGGCGAGCGGCTCGCTGCCGGAGATCCTGCGCCGTCTCGTCGTGAACCTGAAGCAGCTCTTCGCCCTCCAGCGCCGCACCCTCGGGGCGATGATCTATCCGTTGACGGTGATGCTCGCCTGCGCCGTGCTGCGCGTCGTCTTCAGCACCGTGCTGATGCCCTCGCTCAGCGAGATGATGTCGAAGACGGGCCAGGATCTGCCCCTTCTCACCGACCTGCTCATCCGCTTCACCGACTTCATGGCGGCGTGGTGGTGGCTGCTCCTCGGGGGAATGGTCGCGCTCGCGGCGGGATTCCGGATCGCCATCGCGACCCCGGCGGGACGGGAATGGTGGGACCGCTACAAAATGACCCTGCCCGCCTTCGGCCCCGTCATCCTCGGCCGCTTCTACGCCCAGTTCTGCCATACCCTGTCGAATCTGGTGAACAACGGGGTTCCCTTGCTGAACAGCCTGCGGCTCGTCGCCCGCGGCACGCCGAACCGCTACATCCGCACCCATCTCGACCGGGTCGTCGCCGACGTCGGCGAGGGCACCAGCCTGGCCCGGGCCATGGCCAAGACGGGCGCCTTCCCCGAGCAGCTCGTCGACCGCGTCGCCATC
>CAYSZN010000314.1:4807-5254 GCA_964435425.1 uncultured Akkermansia sp.
GCCATCGGAGAGCAGACCGGCGAGCTGGGCAAGGCCTTCGCCAAGGCTGCGGCGAAATACGACGAGGATCTCGACATCCGCATCGCGAGATTGACGACGGTGGTCCCCACCGTCATGCTGGTCTTCGTCGCGGCGATCGTCGGCGTCGTCGCCTACTGCATGATTACGACGATCTTCGGCTCGATGTCCGGCATCCGCGGCCGCTGAGCCCCTTCCACTCCCCATCCCCGCAACGATGAAACTCCATCCCCATCCCCTCCCCACCGCCCGGCGGCGCTCCGCCTTCACCCTCGTCGAGCTCGTCATCGTCATCACGATCGTCGCCGTGCTCTCCGGGTCGGGCATCTACCTGATCATCGGCTTCATCGACGACGCGAAGGCCCAGAGGGTCACCTCCGACCTCCAGAGCCTCGACCTCGCCCTGAAGGCCTACGAGCGGAACAACTA
>CAYSZN010000315.1:0-3190 GCA_964435425.1 uncultured Akkermansia sp.
CTTCAACCCACCCGCATGTCGCGCAGCTCGGGCTCGACGTGCCGGTCGAAGCACTCCGGACAGATGGAATGGCTGAAGCGGCTGCCGGTCACCTTCGAAAGATAGTTCTCCAATGGGTGCCAGCGGTCGCTTTCGTCGCGGATGCTCTTGCAGTAGCTGCAGATGGGCAGGATCGGGCGGAAGATCCGCGGTGTGGTGAAGTCCAGAATGCGGGCGGCGACATTCAGCCGACGTTCCAGTTCGCCGACGTCCACGGGCTTGGTCAGGAAGTCGTCGATCCCGGCGTCGTAGGCATCCTTGAGATTCTGCGCCGAGGGCTCGACCTGTGTCAGGAGAAGAAAGCCCACGTAGTCCGTGCGGGATGCCCGGACGCGGCGGCACAGCTCCAATCCGTCGAGATGCGGCATGCGCCAGTCGCAGACCACCACGCGAAGGTCGGGATCGGTCCCGAGGAGGTTCCAGGCGGCCTCCCCGTCCGGGGCGGCGATGGCTTCGTGGCCGAGGCTGCGGATGGCTCCGGAGAGCGCCTGCCGGGTCACGGGATGGTCGTCAACGGTCAACACTTTCATGCAAGGAGGGGGAAGGGTTGGAGCTTAGCGCAACTCTCGTCCGGGTCCAGTCGCAGAGCAGGGTTTCGAGGTGAGTCGTCGCCGTTTCCCAATCCTCCGCGAGGGCGGCGGCCTCGATCCCGGCGAGGGAGAGGGCCATTGTCCGTGCGCCGACGGTCGCGCATCCCCCCGCCAGGGCATGGGCGGTTTCGCGGGTGGCATCCGGATCGCGGCGCTCCACGGCGGCGGTCAGGCGGTCGAGGTCGGCGGGGGTGCGTTGCAGGAAGACTTCCCGGATCTCGTCGAACAGCGTGGCATCGCCGTCGCCCGGGATGCGGCGCATCGTCTCCGCCACGGTCCCGTCCACGGGGTTCTCTTCCGGTGCGACGTAGCCGAGGCGGGCCAGCGTCTCTCTCAACTCCTCGAGCAGGACCGGCTTGGCGATGAAGCCATCCATGCCGGCGGCGAGGCATTGGGCCCGGTCGTCGGGCATCGCGGAGGCGCTGAGCGCGACGACGGGCAGATGCCGCTCGAGCCCCTCCACCGCTCCGGACCGGATGCGCCGGGCGACCTCGCAGCCGTCTGGCGAAGGCATCCGGAAGTCCATGAAGACCGCGTCGCACGGCTGGGAGGAGAGATGTTCCAGCGCCTCCGTGCCTCCGGAGGCCGCGCTGACCCGGCAACCCAGCGTCTCGAGAAGGCGCCTGGCGACGAGCCGGTTGATCTCGTTGTCGTCGACGACGAGCACATTCCAGGGCCGGGAGGGGGCCGCCCCGGCGGTGTTGTCCACCCTGGTGTCGGCTTCCCGGTTGGCCGCCGTCGCTTCCTCGAGATCGAGGACGAACCAGAAGTCGGAGCCTTCTCCCACCTGGCTGTCGAACCCGATCCTGCCGCCCATCCGCTCGACGAGGCGTCGGCTGATGGCGAGCCCGAGCCCGGTGCCTCCGTATTCGTGGAGGACGGTATCGTCCGCCTGGACGAAGGGCTCGAACAGGCGCGCCCGGGCTTCCTCCCGGATGCCGATGCCCGTGTCGCGAACGAGAACGAGCAGGGGAGTCCAGCCGGTCCGGTGGCGTTCGCCCATCCTCGCCTCCACGGAGACGGAGCCGCGCCGGGTGAACTTCACGGCGTTGCCGAGGAGGTTGTCCAGCACTTGGCGGATGCGCCCGGCGTCACCGTGGAACGCCTTCTCCAGATCCGGGTCGATCTCGAGACCGAGGCGGATCCCCTTCCGCTCCGCTTCGGGGGTGGCGAGGGCGATGGATTGTTCCAGCAAGGGGCGCAGCTCGAAGCGGGAGGACGCGATGTGGAGCCCGCCGGCCTCGATCTTCGAGAAATCGAGAATGTCGTCGATGATGGAGAGGAGATTTCGGGAGCCGTTCCGGATCACCGTCGCCATCTCGGCCTGGCCGGCGTCGAGTCTCGACCTCGCAAGCAGGTCGGACATGCCGAGGACTCCGTTCAGAGGGGTGCGGATTTCGTGGCTCATCATGGCGAGGAAGCGGCTCTTCGCCTGCTCCGCCGCCTCGGCCTCCTCCTTTGCCTTCCTCAGCTCTTCTGCGTCTTCGCGCATTTTCCCGAGGAGCCGGTTTCTGGCGGCATTGGCGCTCGCCACTGTCAACGGCCCCAGGGCGAGGAGCATGATGCCCAGGCGAAGCGACGTCATGGATCCCATGAAGTCCTCCGTCAGGGGCACGTCGAGGAGGCCGGAGGAGATCGCGGTCATTTTCCAGACGCACACGGCCATCGTGATCAGGGTGGAGGCGAACATCGGATAGGTGAGGGCGCACCAGAGCAGGGCCGGCAGGGGAAAGGCGATCGCTCCGGGCCCTCCGACGTAGAGGCTCGCCACGATGGAGGCGGCGACGGCGAGAAGGGGGGCCGCCAGCTTCGGCTCGATGCTCCAGGGCCGGCGCAGTTGGAAGCTCCGGCATTCGCTAGTGGTGGGCGCGGTCAGGAAGACGGGAAGGACGAGGATGGCGTTGACCAGTTCCGTGACGGTCCACAAGTAGAAGTTATCGAGAAGCGGCCTTTGGAACAGGACCTTGCCCGCCCCGCATCCGGCCACTGCGGCCATGAGGGCGGCGACCAGGCAGATCCCGAAGAGATAGAGCACCGAGAGCGGACGGCGCAGGAGACGGTCCTCCCATTCCAGACGGCGGTAGAAGGTCCACGCGACGCTGGCAAAGACGAGATTGGCCGCGGTAAGCCAGAGCGTCATCGTCCATTTCCCCCCTGTCAGCAGGTCGGCGGCGACGTAGGCGACGGCGGCCGCGGCCCATCCGGCGGGGGTGGCCATGCGAGGGTGTCTCACCATCAGCCCGAGGAGGATGGCGTTGGCCGACCAGAAGGAGGCGAGGAAGCCGATGGGCCGGGTCAGGATGCCGGACAAGGCCGCGGCGAATACTGCGGCGGCAACGATGCCCGCATGGATTGCCGTTTGCTGAAGACGAGTCATGCGAGGAGGAGGCGTCCCGTCCGGTAGGGTGCAAGGAAAGTCGACGGACTCGGGGCGATTGACGGGTTTGCCGGGAGGTGGAGCGGATCGCTGGCGGTGCCAGCCTTTCACCGCCGCCGCGATGGCGCAACCCAAATCTCCGTGCCCGGAACGGGCGCAAAATCCGAAATCCGAATGGCTTCGG
>CAYSZN010000315.1:3290-5240 GCA_964435425.1 uncultured Akkermansia sp.
AGGAGCCTCAGCGAGTTCGCAACGACCAGCAGGGTGGCGCCGGTGTCGGCGAGGATGGCGAGCCAGAGGCTGGCGTGTCCCGCGAAGGCGAGGACGAGAAACACGGCCTTCACCAGCAGCGCGAAGGCGATGTTGAACCGGATCATGCCCAGCGTGCGGTGCCCGAAGCGGACGGCCACGGCGAGCTTTCCGAGGTCGTCCTCCATCAGGGCGACGTCGGCGGTCTCGATAGCGGTGTCGCTGCCGATGGCCCCCATGGCGATGCCGACGCTGGCCACGGCGAGTGCGGGCGCATCGTTGACGCCGTCTCCGACCATGCCGACGTGGCCGTGTTCGGCGAGCATGGCACGGACGCGGTCCACCTTGTCGTCGGGCAGCAGGTCGCCGAAGACTTCGTCGATGCCCGCCTGCCGGGCGATGGCGTCGGCGGTGCGCTGGTTGTCGCCGCTGAGCATGGCGATGCGTTCGATGCCGGCGGCGCGCAGCGCGGCGAGGGCTTCTCCCGCGTTCGGGCGGAGACGGTCGCCGATGGCGATCACGCCGAGGAGGCGGCCGGGGACATCGTCGGAGGACCGCCGCCCGACCACGGCGAGGGAGAGGCCCCGCTCCTCGATCCCGGCCAGGCGCGCCTCGACGGCCTCGCCGCAGAATCCCGAGGCGTGGGCCATGCGGTGGTTGCCGATGAAATGGACCTGTCCCCCGACCGTCGCCTCGGCCCCTTGTCCTGTGACGGCCCGGTAGCCCATGGACTCGGGCAGGGACAGGCCGCGCTCTTCGGCCCCGGCGACGACGGCGCGGGCGATGGGATGCTGCGAATGGCTGTCGATGGCAGCGGCGAGGCGCAGCAGCTCGTCCGGAGCGACTCCCTCGAAGGGGACGACCTCCGCGACCTTCGGTCGGCCTTCGGTGATGGTGCCGGTCTTGTCCACGGCGAGGGCCCTGAGCTTGCCGAGCGCCTCGAGATGCGCTCCGCCTTTGACGAGGACGCCCCGCCGGGCGAGGGCAGTGAGCCCGGAGACGATGGACACGGGCGTGGCGATGACGAGGGCGCAGGGGCAGGCGATCACCAGCAGGGCCAGCGCCCGGTAGACCCAGTCGCCCCACGTTCCGGAAACAAGCAGGGGCGGGACCAACGCGGTGAGAATGGCGACGGCGAGCACCGTCGGCGTGTAGACCGCGGCGAAGCGGTCGACGAAGCGCTGCATCGGCGCCCGGCTGCCCTCGGCCTCCTCGACCAGTTGGATGATGCGGGACAGAGTGGAATCCGAAGCCGCTCGGGAGACCCGCACCTCGAGGGAGCCTTCGCCGTTCACGGTACCGGCGAAGACTTCGTCGCCCGCCTCCTTCTCCACCGGCACGGATTCGCCGGTGATGGGCGCCTGATCGACCGTGGAGCATCCGCCCGTCACCTCGCCGTCCAGCGGGATGCGCTGTCCGCTGCGGACGAGGATGGTCTGCCCGACCGGGACGTCGACGGCAGGAACTTCCTCGGTGGAACCATCCTCGCGCCGGACCAGGGCGACCTCGGGCGCGAGCGACATCAGCGAGCGGATGGCGCCGCGGGCGCGCTCGCCGCTGAGGGATTCGAGCCATTCGGAAAGGGCGAAGAGAAAGACGACTGCGGCCGCCTCCTCCTGCTCCCCGATGATCCACGCCCCCGCGACGGCGACGGTCATGAGCACGTTCATGTCGAGCCGACGCTTCCGCAGCGAGCGCCAAGCGGCGGGAAAGACGAGCATCCCGCCGGAGAGCGTGGCGAGGGCGAAGGCGGTGGTGGCGGACCACGCAGGCACATGCGCCCAGTGCAGGACAAGGCCGAGCCCGGTCAGCAGGCCGGACACCACGATCAGCGTCCGCGCCGGGAGGCGGGAGCCGTGGTGGTCGCAATGGTCGCAGGAGGAGGCCATTTGGATCTTCGGACGGATTTCGGTCTCAGGCGAGGCTTCCATT
>CAYSZN010000316.1:0-5233 GCA_964435425.1 uncultured Akkermansia sp.
CGCGCTTCGAGGAGGCGGGGCTGAAGGTGGCGAGCGGTGTGGCTTCGTCAAAGGTCTTTGAAGGCGGGAGTTCGGAAAATTGCTTTGTGTCTCTTGAATTCTTGGATGGATTGTCGATGATGGGGCCTTCCTCCCGAACCGACCTGTTTTGAATTCGTCCGCTTCCGAGTCTCCTCCCCGCTACGACACCGCCGCAGCCTCCGGCCACGGAGTGCTGGGGGAGATCGATCTGGGCGCGCCGCCGTTCCACGGCGAGATCTTTTCGAGGGAGGCGCTCGAGGCGGGGCGGCGCTTGCTTCGCGAAGGAGCGGTGCGGGTCGTCACCGCGAATGTCCAGGGACGCTTCGCGGGCGTGTTCGGCCAAGTGACCGAAAGAGTCGGTGCTGGGAAGGCCGAGGTCAGCATCGTGGTCCAGCGGAGCGAGGACGGCTGGCGGGTGGACGGACGCAGCGACCGCTCTGCGGAGCGCAACAACGCGCATGTCGTCGCGTTGCTCATGGCCGCGATGGTCGAGAGGGGAGTGGTGAGGGATCTTTCGTTCGGCTTTGGACGGACGCGCTGCGGCATCCACCTGTTCGCCGCCGATGTGCGCGCGGGCATTCTGCACTGGGACGATTCCGACGCGCGCGCTGTGCTGGAGAACATGCCGCTGGCACGGGTCGAAGGCGAGGATACTCGGCTCGAGACCCGGCTCCGCGAGATGGGGCTGAAGCGCCTCGTCGAGTTGTATCCCTGGGACGAGATCGTTCCCGAATACCGGCAGTGCTACGCCTACTCGGCCGTTCGCCGTGGCATGCAGGAGGTCTTCTGGGCGGATTTCCTCGCCAACCGCCGTGCCGAGCTGGAGGCGCTCGACTGCGTGGTCACGACGGACCCGGGCTTCGGGCTCCGGGTCGTGGAGCCTCTCGACTACTACGGCGAGATCCAGGCCGGGGACGACGAGGTGGACTGGTTCGGCTTCGAGTATGGCATCCGCAGCGGCGGCGAGAAGGTCAATCTGCTGCCCTGCCTCGTCCGCTATCTGGAGAGCAAGCCCTCGGGCTATTCGCTGGCGGGAGTGGGGCAGGCGGCGCCGGAGCGGAAGATCCCGATCCAGGTGGGCGAGAGCGGCACCTTCGTCGCGATTCCGGCGAAGAAGCTCCAGACCATTCTCGGCCTGCTGAGCGAGCTCTTCGACCACCATTCCGTGGACAAGAGCGGAAAGATGCGCCTCCACCCGATCCGCGCGGCGCAGTTGACTCGGTATGCCGGAGAGGAGGCCATCGTCGACGAGGCTCCCGAGGTACTCCGCCGCCGGGCCGAGGAGCTCGAGGCCCTGAAGCCGAAGGTCAGCCCCGAGGCTCCGAAGGAGTTCCTCGCGACCTTGCGACCCTACCAGCAGGATGGCTTCGAGTGGCTCCAGTTCCTCCGCGAGCAGGGGCTCGGCGGCATTCTCGCCGACGACATGGGCCTGGGGAAGACGGTGCAGACCCTTTGTCATCTCCACTGCGAGAAGCGCAACGGCCGGGCCGATCTGCCCAGCCTCATCCTCGCCCCGAAAAGCGTCGTTCCGAACTGGGAGAAGGAGGCGAAGAAGTTCGCTCCCTCGCTGCGCGTGCTGGCCCTGCAAGGACCGAACCGGAAGAAATACTATTCCGTCCTGCAGCATTGCGACCTCGTCGTCACCTCCTATCCGGTGCTTTTCCGCGATGCCGAGGAGCTGCTGAACCAGAAGTTCCACTACGTCGTCCTCGACGAGGCCCATACGATCAAGAACACCTCCTCGCAGATCACCAAGGTGGCGTGGAAGATCGACGCCCGCCATCGGCTCTGTCTGTCCGGCACCCCCATCGAGAACCATCTGGGCGAGCTCTGGTCGCAGTTCCACTTTCTCACTCCCGGCTTTCTCGGGACGGAGGACAGCTTCAACCGCTGCTTCCGGACTCCGATCGAGAAGCACCGGGACGAGGGGCTCCGCAAGCGGCTCGCCGAGCGGGTGGCGCCCCTGATGCTGCGCCGCACCAAGACGCTCGTGGCCCAGGACCTGCCTCCGAAGACGGAGATCGTCCGCACCGTCGAGCTGCATCCGAAGCAGGTCGAGCTCTACGAAGCCGTGCGGGCCGCCGTGAGCCGGGAGATCCACGAGGAGATCTCCCGTTTTGGGCTGGAGAAAAGCAAGCTGCTCGTCCTCGACGCCCTGCTCAAGCTGCGGCAGGTGTGCAACCATCCGCAGCTGCTGCGGCTCCCTTCGGCGCAGAAGGTGAAGACCTCGGCGAAGATGGATCTCTTCCTCGACTGGATTCCGTCGATGGTGCGGGAGGGGAGGCGCATCCTCGTCTTCTCCCAGTTCACGGGAATGCTGTCGATTCTCGAGCAGGCCTTGGACAAGGAGGGGATCCGGTATCTCACCCTCACCGGACAGTCGAAGGACCGTGGCCAGCTTTGCGACGATTTCCAGGCGGGCAAGGCCCCGGTGTTCCTCATCAGCCTCCGCGCCGGCGGCACGGGGCTGAACCTGACGGCGGCCGACACCGTGATCCACTTCGACCCGTGGTGGAATCCCGCTCTGGAGGCCCAGGCCACGGACCGGGCCTACCGCATCGGCCAGAAGAATCCGGTCTTCGTCTACAAGCTGATCACCGAGGGCACGATCGAGGAGAAGATCCTGATGCTGCAGCAGAAGAAGCGGGCGCTGTTCGAAGGCATCCTCGAAGGCGCACCGCAGAAGCTGTCCTTCTCCGAGGAGGAGTTGGACGATCTCCTCGCGCCGATGAAGTGAGGAGAGAGCAAGGGTAGGGCCGAGCGGCCCGCTCGGCCTATCGGATGTCTGGACGACGTCCGTTCCCCGAGCGGGCCGCTCGGGGCTACCTCGGACTCCGAAACGGCGCGTGGTGGGCGGATGGAATGGGCGAAGGACCCGGCTCAATCGTAGGTCAGCCCCGGAATCTTGCCGTGGGCGACGAGGCGGCCCTTCTCGGTGTCGAGTTCGAAAATGTCCACGCCGCTGCCCGTGAGACCGGTCGAGTTCTTGCTCCGGGCGCCGAAGACGTAGTGCTTGTCGGCGGCGGGGTCGTATCCCATGTAGAGCATCACGTGGGAGACCCGGTGGCCCGACTTCCATGTGCCGCCCCAGAAAATGAGGTCGCCGGGAGAGAGCTTCTTGAGCAGCTTCGAGGAGGCGCCCTTTCCGTAGACATCGTCGAGGAGCTTTTTCCGCTTCAGCCAGTAGTATTGGTCGTAGGAGGTACGGGGCACCCCTTCGACGCCGATCTTGGTGAGAAGCTGCTGGATCGTCGAGGAGCAGTCGAGACCGCCCGAATCGGGGTTGTCGGCGCCGAACACGTAGCGGAGCTTCTTGCCGGCGAGGGCGTGGGCCTCGTTGCGGAGCTGGCTGAGCGTGGGGCCCTTGGGCTTCTTGCCGTCCGAGGGTTCCGTGGTTTTCGGAGTGCCGGAGCCGCCCAGTTCCGTTGGATCGGCGGCATTGGAGGAGGGTTCTTCGCTGGAGGGGGCAGGCTGCGGCTCCGGAGGAAGATCCGCTTGGGCCATTTCGGGAGCGGGGAGATCGGCGTCCTCCGCGAGGGAAGGGGAGGACGTGGCTGGGGAGGGGACGTCGATCGGCGGCGGGGGAATCGTCAGCTTCACCGACTGGCTCTTCATTTGATCCAGACCGCCACGGACGTTCTGCTTGATGGGGACCACGGGCCGGAACGATCTCTGGCGCGGCTTGGGCTCCGCGCTGGCCTCGTGGACGAGGGCGAACGCCGGGAGGAACGCGGTCAACAGGATGGAGGAGGCACGGAAACAACGCATAAGTATAAATTTAACATTTTTTAATAATTTTGCAAAAATTTTAATTTTTCCGGATGCTGCATCGACCACGCCGCGCTAGATCAAGGTTTTGGACCACGAATGGCACCAATGGACACAAATGTTCTGGACCTCTATCCGTGTGATTCGTGCGATTCGTGGTCAAAAATTAGTTCGGTAGCCCCATTTCCACTTGGGCTGGTCCTTGCGCCACAGGCGAAGAGACGCTTCATTGGCCCGTGTCCGACTGGATCGCCCGCTATCGTCCCGTCGCCGCGACGGCTTTCGCGGAATACCGCTCATCGGATTTCGGCCGCGATCTCGCGGCTGGAGTGACCGTTGGGGTGATCGCCTTGCCTCTCGCCATCGGCTTCGGAATCGCCTCCGGCGCGGAAAATCCGGGGCAGGGGATCTGGACGGCGATCATCGCCGGGCTGATCGTGGCGCTTTGCGGTGGCTCCCGCTTTCAAGTTGCCGGACCCACCGGGGCCTTTGTTCCGGTCCTCGCGGGCATAGTCGCGTTGCACGGCTATCAGGGGCTCCTCGTCGCGACGATGATGGCGGGGGCGATGCTGGTGCTGATGGGTATCTTCCGCCTCGGTGCCTTGCTCCGCTACATTCCCTATCCGGTGATCGCGGGATTCACCACGGGGATCGCGGTGATCATCTTCGTTGGGCAGTTGCCCGAGTTCCTTGGGCTCCAGCTCGGGGAGCGTCCCCACCATCTGCCTGAATTGCTCTGGGAGACGGCGGTCCATCTCGGCGAGGCCCGCGGACACGTCGTGGTGGTCGGGGCTATCTCGCTCGCCGTGGCGCTGTTCTGGCCGAAGCGCCTCTCGCGCTTTCCCGCCCCCATGGCGGCCGTGGTTGTCGGCACGCTCTCGGTTCTGGTTCTGGGGTGGGAGGACGTGGCGACGATCTCATCGAGATTCGGAGCCTTTCCCTCCGGGTTTCCCGGGTTCCACCTTCCGGCGGTGTCCCTGCAGTTGGTCCGCGACCTTGCCGGACCGGCTTTCACCATCGCCGCCCTCGGGGCCATTGAAAGCCTCCTCTCCGCCACCGTCGCCGACGGCATGACCGACACGAGGCACGATTCCAACGCCGAGCTCATCGGGCAGGGGCTGGCCAATCTCGTCGTTCCCTTTTTCGGCGGCTTTGCCGCGACCGGAGCGATCGCCCGCACCGCGGCAAACATCCGGGGCGGGGCCCGTTCGCCGCTCTCCGGCGTCGTCCATTCGCTTGTTCTCGTCGCCTTCGTCTTCGTGGCGGGATCGATGGCGGGGCATATTCCTCTCGTCACCCTCGCCGCCGTCCTCATGGGCGTGGCCATCCGCATGGCGGAATGGGATACCTTTGGCGAGCTCTGGCGCGGCGCCCGCTCCGATTTCACCGTCATGGCGCTGACCTTTGCCCTGACCGTGGTCTTCGATCTGACCATCGGCGTGGC
>CAYSZN010000317.1:0-5204 GCA_964435425.1 uncultured Akkermansia sp.
GTCGGGATGTAGGCCGAGACGTCGCCGGCCTGCGTCTCGATGATCGGCAGCGCGGTGAGCGAGCCGCCGCCGTTGGCCTCGTTGAGGCGCGCGGCGCGCTCGAGGAGACGGCTGTGCAGGTAGAAGACGTCGCCCGGATAGGCTTCGCGGCCGGAGGGGCGGCGAAGGACGAGCGAGACCTGGCGGTAGGCCACGGCGTGCTTGGAAAGGTCGTCGTAGACGATGAGAGCGTCCATTCCGTTGGCCATGAACCATTCGCCGATGGCGCAGCCGGCGTAGGGGGCGAGATACTGGTTCGTCGCGGAGTCGGAGGCCGAGGCCACCACCACGACGGTGTAGTCCATCGCGCCCTCCGCCTCGAGGGTGGCGATGGTGCGGGCCACGTTCGCCAGCTTCTGGCCGATGACGACGTAGATGCAGTAGAGGGGCTTGTGGTTCTTCAGCGTGCCTTCCTCGGCGGCGCGGTTCTGGCGAGCCTGGGAGATGATGGTGTCGATGGCGACGGTCGTCTTGCCGGTGGAGCGGTCGCCGATGATGAGCTCGCGCTGGCCGCGACCGATCGGGATCATCGCGTCGACGGCGAGGATGCCGGTCTGCACCGGCACGCTGACGGACTGCCGGGGAATGATGCCGGGGGCGATCTTCTCGACCGGGTAGCTCTCGCTGGTCTTGATCTCGCCCTTGCCGTCGACCGGCTGGCCGAGGGCGTTGACGACGCGGCCCAGCATTTCCTTGCCGACAGGGACGGAGAGGAGGCGTCCGGTGGACTTGACCTCGTCGCCTTCCTTCACGTGGAGGCCATCACCGAGAAGAATGCAGCCGACCTCGGTTTCCTCGAGGTTGAGGGCGAGACCGTAGAGTCCGCCGGGGAACTCGATCATCTCGTTCAGCATGACGTCGCTGAGGCCTTCGACCTTGGCGACGCCGTCGCCGATCTCGCGGACGATGCCCACGTTCGATTTCGACACGGAGGTCTTGAGGGCGGCGATTTCGGATTCCAGTTCCTGGAGGATGTTGCTCATGACGGGGCGTCAGGTGAATCGTTTCGGTCGGTGTTTGGTCAATTGAATTTTTCGGCGAGGCGCTCGAGGCGGTTCTTCACGCTGCCGTCCCACACATCGCTGCCGACGCGGATCTTCATGCCGCCGAGGAGGGTGGGATCGATGGTGAATTCGGGAGAGATTTGCGGGCCGTATTTCCGCTTCAGGTCGGCGACGACCCGGGCCTGCGTCGCCTCGTCGAGGGCGACGGAGCTCTGGACGACGGCGCGGTTCCGCTCGGTCTCGAGCCGGACGAGGCGCCAGTAGGCATCCGCGACCTGCTGGTAGCCGCGCGGACGGGTTTCGGAAAGCTTGGCGACGACCTTCCTCACCACCGTCTCGTCGAGCTGTCCGTCCTTCATGGAGGCAGCGAAGATCTTCTTGGCGATGCGAAGCGCTTCTTTCCGGGATTTCATGGGGCGGCGGTGGAGGCGAAAGGGGCTGGCGGATCAGAGGGCGACCTGGCCGACGGCCTCCTCGTTGATGCGCTTCTGGTCGCCTTCGTCGAGCACCTTGCCGGTGACCTTCGACGTGGCGTCGATGACGAGGCGGCCGAAGTCGCGCTTCAACTCGTTCATGGCGCTCTCGTGCTCCAGACGGGAGGCCTCGCGGGCCTTCTCGAGAATCTGCTGAGCTTCCTTGATCGCCTCCTGCGTCTTCTGGTTGCGCACGGCTTCGGCGCTGTCGCGGGCTTCGGCGATGAGGCGCTCGGCGTCGGCGTCGGCGTCGGCCAGCATGCCGCGGACCTTCTCCTCGGCCCGACCCATCTCGGCCTTGATCGTCTCCAGATTCGACTCGCCCTCCGCGATGCGGCGGCGACGGGCGTCCAGCATGGCGAGCACAGGACCGAAGGCGTACTTCGACAGAATCGCGTAGACGAGCAGGACGATGATCACCTGTGCGATGAACTTCGGCCAATCGAGTCCGAACGTATTTGGGATGTCTGCCATCGTCTCGGGCGTGTGGGTGGATTGAGAAAGTGGTCAGCCGGGCGGCGAAATCCGGGACGTCCGCGGTATCGTGCGCGGGCGCCCCGGCTCTGGAAATCAGCCGCGGAAGGCCATGATGAGGGCGTAGATCGCGATCGCCTCGGCGAGCGCCATGCCGATGATGCCGATGGTGAGGATGTTGCCGAAGGCACCGGGGTTGCGACCGACGGCCTGAGCGGAGGCCATGCCGATGAGGCCGATGCCGATACCGGCGCCGGCACCAGCGATGGCGAGGGCGAAGTTACCGTTGAAGGAGGCGGCGGCAGCGCCTTCGACGGCGGCGGCCAGGGTGGGGACGAGGTTGGTCATCATGTCTTTTTTCGATTGGTTTTGGTGTTGCTACCGCCGCCCACGCTCTGCGGCATGGTCCCGGCGGCAAATTGGGAGTTCCGTTCAATGGTGCTCTTCGCCCTCGTGGGTGGTGGCGAGCTTGATGTAGACGGCGCAGAGCAGCGAGAAGACCGTGGCCTGGAGCGCCCCCACGAGGATCTCCATGAAGTAGAAGGGTAGCGGGAAGACCACCGAGGTGAGGAAGGCGGGCAACTGGCCCAATCCGAGCTTGGCCCCCAGCTCGCCCATGGTGTGCAGCAGCGTCTCGCCGGCGAAG
Source organism: uncultured Akkermansia sp. (assembly GCA_964435425.1). Lineage (GTDB taxonomy): Bacteria > Verrucomicrobiota > Verrucomicrobiia > Verrucomicrobiales > DEV007 > Arctic95D-9. Next base: position 2,637 of record CAYSZN010000317.1, read on the forward strand.
ATGTTGCCGAAGAGACGCAGCGAGAGCGACATGGGACGGAAGGCGATGGAGAGCACCTCGATGACGCCGACAAAGAAGAAGATCGGCATCAGCATGTACTTGAGCGCCCCTTGCAGCCCGCCCTTCGGCCCGAAGATGTGCATGAGCGTGCCTCCCACGCCGAGCTCCTTGATCGAGAGGTAGACCCACACGCCCATGAAGACCACGGCGAGGGCGAGAGTCATGTTCAGGTCCGCCGTGGCGGGACGGAGGAGCGGAACGAAGGTGTGGTGGCCGTGCTCGTCGGCGAAGCTGGAGTCGACGGTCAGCGGTCCGGTCCTCTCGCCGAAGCCGATCGTGCCGACTCCGGGGATGAGTCCGAACCAGTTCGAGACGAGGACGAAGATGAAGATCGTGGCGAGGAGGGGGAAGGCCTTCGGCGCGACATGCTTGCCGACGATGCCCTCGACCTGGCCGTAGAGGAATTCGACGATGAGCTCGACGAGATTCTGCTTCGTCCCGGGGACCAGCTCCATCCGCTTCGTCGCCATGCGCGTGAAGAGGAGGATTCCCACGGTGACAACGATGGCGACGAAGATCGAGTTCGTGAACCATCCCAGCAGGCTGGGCGCACCGATGCCGCCTGCCGCCAACAGCGGGAGGGCTTGACCGTAGAAATCAATGGTGGAGGAAAAGGCCATCGTGATAGGGGAGCGCGGGGTCGCTCCGGCACGCCGGGAGAGGGGGCGGACTCCTGCGAGCGCCCATCCTAAGCACGGCGAAGGCACGCGCAAGATGAATTTGTGAAAAATTTCACAAGCTCCCGCTAGCCTTGTGCCACGGAGAGCAAAAGACTTTTCAGGGAGCTTTCAGAAACGGGGAGATGAGATCGAGCACCCGCTTGCCTTGGTCGAGGAGATCCTCCGACGGAGGAGGGGCGCCGGAGCGGCTCCCCGAGGGGCCGAGGAGCTGCTTGGCGGCGTCGATCAGCCCCTCCGGCAGCTCGCCGACCACCGTTTCCCCCGCCGCCGCGATGAGCCGGGCGCTGAGGTCCTCCCGCGGGGAGGTCGTCGTGCCGGCGAGCTTCAGCGGAGCCCAGAGAAAGCCGTTGCGCTCCTCTGTGAAGACGAGGCGCTCCGCTCCAGGGATCCAGCGCATCGTGCCCGGCACCACGCCGACGGCGAGGTCGCCCTCGAGCTGGTCGCCGACGAGGTCGATCCGGCCCTCGACCCGGACGAGCCCGTCGGACTGAAGGACGAGGTTGCGCAGCTCGAGCCGCTCGCCCTCGCGCCGGAAGTCCGTCTTCGCCTGGTTCAGGACGAGGCGCTCGAAGCGCTCCGAGCGAGTGTACTGCGCGATGCGCTTCAGCACGGGGATGGACTCGACGACGCCGTCCGTCACGTTCAGGGTTCCCTCGTAGACGAGCGCTCCCGGCGCGCCGGCGACGCGGACGGGACCGTGGACCGTGCCGGCGAGGCGGTCGCGCCAATCGCCCTGCACGAGCTCGTCGATGTCGATGGAGGAGATCTCCAGCTCCAGATCGAAGCGGCCCGGCCCGTCGAAGCCGATTTCCCCCCGCCCGTCGACATGGCCTTTCTTGTAGATCCCGAGGGCGCAGCGGTCGAGAAAGAGCTCGCGGCCTTTCCAGCGGAGCCGGAGATCCTTCATCGCGATCTCCGGCTGGTTCGGCAGGACGATCTTGCCGCCCTTGCCCTCGGCGGTCCAGAAGCCGGTGCGGGAATCGGGCATCAGCGTCATCCTCGTGCCATTGAGGAGGAAGGCCTGGCCCTCTGCCTTCTCCACCGAGATCCGCGTCGTGGCCACGATGATGTCGCCAATCTCGGCCCGGTTGGGCAAGTGCTGCGCCAGCCAGCCGGGCAAGGACGTCTGTTTCGAAGGCGGGGAGGAAGCCGCAGGGACCGCGTCCGGGAGCGGCGGGGCCTTCCGTTCCGGCGAGAAGCGCAGGTCGAGCCGGTTCACGGCAATCTCCGGGATCTGGACGGCCTTGTCCGCGATGCCTCCCGGGCGTGCCCTCACCCCGTCGAGGACGAGCTCGGAGAAGGACGCCTCCGGTCGTCCCGTCGCCTTGAAGTGTTTCGTGTAGACCTCCGAGCCGCTCCATTCCAGCGCCGCGAGCGAGACATCGGACCGCAGTGCCTGGGCCGTGCGCTGGGCCAGCCAGTCGCGGAAGCCCTCCCCGCGCAGCCAGCCGTTCAGCATCGATTTCGCCACGAGCAGGGCGACGACGAGAAGAACGAGAAAGACACCCCCACCGATCAGGACGAACTTGAGCGGATGGAAGGAGCCTTTCGCTTTCTTCCGGCGTTTCGGAGGCATGGCGGCAAGGAAGCGCGGCTGTGGCGGCGGGACAAGGGGAAATATTTAGGCCTCATGGCGGTGAGGGCTCGAAAGGAGGGGGACTTTTCAAGTCCCCTCGGACAAACGGGGCTTGAAAAGTCCCGCTCCTTGATGGAATGCCGCCATTTTTCCGATGATGCCAAAATCCATTGTTGGATTTTTCTCTCGGCGCAAATCCCAAGGAGGGGCGACATTCCTGTCGCCCGGCAAGCCCGGCCCGACCAGACGGGC
>CAYSZN010000318.1:0-5185 GCA_964435425.1 uncultured Akkermansia sp.
GCTCTTCGAGCGGATCCGGGACTATTTCGCTCCGATGCGCGAGCGCCGCGAGGCTCTGGTGAAGGATGCGGACTACGTCGACGGCGTCCTCGAGGCGGGGGCGGCCAAGGCCAGATCGGAGGCCCGCAAGGTGATCGACCGGGTGCGCTCGGCGGTGGGGATGTGAGGGGAACGGCCGATCCTGTCCGTCACTCCTTTTTCCTGAAATACTCCGAGGGATCCACGGGCGGCTTGCGCTTGGGAGGATCGGGTGCGGGATCGGACCCTGTGGCGGGCCGCTCCGCCATCGGCTTGGACGGGGCGGCTGGCTCCTCCTTGCTTTCCTGAACGGGCGGAAAGACGGCGTCCGCCTCGAGGACCGTCACCTGGGCGGGATCGGTGAGCTTGATCTGCGGCTTTCCCTGGTAGACGGAGATGGCTCCCTCGACGGCGAGGCGCTTCCCTTCGTAGAGGTCGCTGGGTTCGCCGGCGGGAAACTGTCCCAGGTCGCTCTTGAAGGTGACGAGAAAGAACTCGGCGTCCTTGAAGTTCACGAAGTTGGTGCCGGAGGGGGATTTGGTCGAGCCCTCCGCCAGTCCGTGGACGACGACGATCTGGCCCTCCTTGGCCATGAGCGCCTCGGTTTCGCCGACGGCGAGATAGAGCTTGTCCGGCGGTGCGGAGGCACTGCCGAACCAGGCGAGGAGGAGGAGCGGGAGAGCCGCAGCGCGCTTCATGGCGAATCGTGGGCGGGGTTGTGGAGGGTGGCGGCGGTGCCGTCGGCATAGACCACGGCGATGCTGCGGACCTGCGGAGGCGCGAGCTCCTGGATGACGACGACGGAATCGGCGATCGCGGGGAGGACGGGACGATCGTGGGGAACGATCTCGAAGGCGACACCGGCTCCGTCGGGATGCGGGCTGCGGAGGAGTTCGTCGAGCTCCTCCGAGGGCACGAAGCGGCCCGAGAGATCCTCCCACGAGGCGGGATAGCGGTCGCGGTTCGCCCGGGCGTAGGCCTCGCAGGCGACAAAGAGGCGGGAGGCCTGGATGCGGCTCTCGGCCTGGTGCCGGGCGTCCTCGTCGGAGCGCCATTTCCCGATGGCGGGAAAGGCGGCGGCCGCGGAGAGAACGAGGACGGGAAAGACCAGCATGGAGCCGTAGCCGAGCCACAGGCCGAAGGTGGCGAAGCCGCGTCCTCGCAGAGGCCGGTCCGAGGTCTCGTGTCTCGCGACATGCCCGAGGACGGCGGCGGTGGCGGCGAAAAGCAGGCCGACGCCGAGCCAGAGCAGGACGAATCCGAGGAGGCCGAAGATCGCGCCAACGATCGCCTTGGTCGACCATGCGGCGGGGACGCCGCCTGAAACCGGAACGGGAGAGCTCATGGAACGACGCTGTTCTATCACGGCAAGGGAGAGGAGGAAACCGTAATTTCCCTGGCTTCCCCGCGCGGCGGGATGCGAGCGAAGAGGAAGGCGATGACGAAGAGGGCGCAGGCGCCGAGGGAGGCGCCGAGAAGGAGGTTGGCCCCGAGCCCCAACTGGCTCGCCATGAGTCCGGCGGAGAGGCTGCCGAGGACGCGCGCGCTGCCGGCGATGGCCATGGTGAAGACGCCCTGGATGGAGTTGCGGAACTCGTCTCCTGCGAGGCGGTTCAGGAACATGACGGGCCCCACGTAGAGCGCCAGCACCTCGAAGCCGTGGCCGAGCTGGGTCAGGACGGCGACCAGCGGCATCGGAAAGAGCGACAGCAGGGTCATTCTCGTGATCATGCAGCCGAGCCCTAGGACGAGGATCCCCTTGAGGCGGATACGCCGCTGCAGCCAGGGCATGAGGAGGGTGCAGCCCACCTCGACGAGGACGCCGAGCTGGATGACGAGGGCGATGTAGGGCCTCGGCACCCCCACGACTTCGTCGAGGTAGTTGCCGATGAAGGCGTAGTAGGTCGCCGCCGCGAGATAGGCGAAGAGCAGCCCGAGCGAGAGCCAGCGCGCATTCGGGGCGAAGATGGCTCTCAGGGCTTCGCCCGAGGGCAGCTGCGCGGCCATTCCCCCGACGGCACGGCGCACGGGACTGAGCGTGAAGCTGTTGGCGAGGCTGAGGAGGCAGAAGACGACCGCGCAGGGCAGGATCATGCGGACCTCGGCCCCCTTGAGCAGCGGATAGTAGAGGATCAGGCTGGGGACGATGTAGCCCATCGTGCCCCAGATCCGCACGGTGGGATACTCGACATCGGTGCCGTTCCGGCGGCGGTTCTCCTCGGCGAGGGAGAAGAAGTAGCCATCCTGCAGGGGCAGCATCGCCACGGAGGAGAGCCCGTGGAAGAAGAAGAGGACGAGGGTGGGGACGATCCCGTGCGAGAAGAACATCGCCGTTAGGACGACCGCGCTGCAGGAGGAGGCGGCCGCAAGGATGCGCCGGGGATCGAGATTTCGGTCCGCGAGCAAGGTGAGGAGCGCGGGCGAGCAGAGCGTCGGCACGCCCATGAGAGCCATGGCCAGCCCGATCCGGAAGAATCCGAAGCCCCCCTGCTCCCGCAGGAAGACGGTGAGAAGAGGCGCGACGCTGCCGATCGCTGCGTAGCTCAGGAAGAACTGACGGCGGAGGGCGGTCATCGGGGAGGAGGAGGCCACCGTCCACTGGAGAGGTCGCCGCGACAAGCGGAGAATCGGCCCTTTGCAAAAGCATTCCGGAGATCTCTGGAAACCGGGATGCCAGGCCGACTACTGGGAGGGGGACTTTTCAAATCTCCTGCAGACCGCGGCTGCAGATGGGCGAACGGAGCCTCTGTGAAAGGTGGAAAAGGGCAGGATCAAGGAGGGAGACTTGCCAAAGTCTCCACCACTTGCATGGCTCCGCCCGAGCCTCCGCCGAGACTTGGCAAGTCTCGCTCCTTGGGGGGGAGCTAGCCGAGACCATTGGCCTCGGACGAGCGTTCCAAGGACGTCCGATCCGCAGTCATGACCTCGGCCGCAGGCTTCCGGCGGGGATTTGAAAAGTCCCCCCTCCCAGTCAGCCGCTTGGGTGACCCGGCGGACGGACGTGTTTCCAGAGGTGCCGTTCTGAAAAAGGAAAAACCCGTTCCGGCGATGCCGGAACGGGTTTCGGTTGGGGATTTTTCCCGCAGGGAAAGACCGGAGATCAATCGGGCAGGAGCACGTTGTCCTTCTTCGTGTCGAGCCAGCCACCGCTGGCCTTGCCGCCTTCCTCCACCTGGCGCTCGTCGAAGATGTTGTCGACGAGGCGGTCCTTGCTTCGGACGGTGGCACCAGGAGAGGCCGAACTGAGGGTCTCCTCCGACACGTGGCCGCCGCAGAAGCCGATGATCGCCTTCTTCGACTTCAGCCAGGGATGGTATTCGCCGTATTCGCCCGGACCGTCCATGAGACCGTCGGCAACGAGGGGAGACCGGCTGAAGCTCGTGTCCATCTGGCCGCTCACGTAGGCGTAGACGTTCTCCTTGTTCTCAAGCTCTCCGTCCTCCTTGGGCGGCTGAAGCTTTTCCGGGTGCTTCGTCTGCATCCAGAAGACGATCTCGGTGTCGATGTAGTCGGGGATGAGGGCGTTGAAGGCGTCGGTCGAGGTGGAGAACGACGAGTCTTCGCCCTCGGCTTCTTCGTCCGCATCGGGATCGAAGGAGGGATAGAGACCCTCCCAGTCCGCCGCGAAGGCACGGCAGGCGAGCAGGATCTGCTTGATGTTGTTGATGTCCTTGGTCCGTTTGGCGCGCTCCTGGATGCCGTTGTAGGCGGGCATTGCGGAGCTCGCGAGGATGCCGATGATCGCGATGACGACCAGCAGCTCGATCAGGGTGAAGGCACCCCGGTGTTTGCTGTTCACTTTCATGGTGTGGTTTTTTGCTATGTTTGGTTTATGATGCGCCCGAAGGCTTATTTAGTGCTGGAGATGACATCGTAAATACCCATCTCCACGGCGAGGATGACATTTTCCGCGACGGGCGACAAGAAAATTCGGCAATTTTTTCCACTCCACCCCCACCTCTGCGGTGTCGTTTGCTTTTGAGGCAACAAGGGAGCTGGATACCTCCAGCAGAACCGGAAGGTTGGGGTTGGAGCCACCCGAGGCGGCCCGCTCGGGGAGAGAGCGTCGTTTGGACGTCCGAATGGCCGCAAGGACCGCGCGGCCCTTGCCTCGCGGCAAGACAAGCCATCTCAGTCCTCTCGCCGATGGATGGAGAACTGCCGCGACGACGCCCCATACGCGCCCTACACCTTCTGCAACTGCCGCTTCAGGCTGGCGCGCAGGGCGAAGAAGGCGACGACGACGAAGACCAGCATCGCGAGAAGGTTGAGATTGACCGTCTTGATCCGGAGCCACCTGTCCTGGAACGCCTTGATCTTGCCCGCATAGGGAAGGTCCGACGAGATCCGGCTGAGGAACGGCAGGCGGAACTGGCGCTCGGCTCCGAAGAAGACGTTCGGCGGATTGTCCTTCCGGCGATGGTCGACGCGCTCGACCTCGGCGCGGGTGAAGAGGTCCTGCACCTTGGTGTTGAGATAGAGCTCGCTGACGGAGTAGGTCTTGCCGTCGGCTCCAGGCGACTCGTAGTAGGGCTCGGGATCGAAGGTCCCCTTTTCCAGCGCCTTGCGGATGCGGGCGAGCTGGCGGGCGACCTCGCGGGGCGACTCGCCGCGGATGCCGTGGACGACGGCGAGGGCCTGCTTGTGCTGGTAGAGCCGCTCGTCCTGCTCCTCGGTCAGCTTCTGGTCGATGGGGATGAGGCTGAACTTCTGGATCTCGTCGTTGATGTAGTTCGTCAGGATGCTGGCGGGATTGTGCTCGGCGTGGAGGATGATGATGGCCTCGTAGCTCCAGCGCAGAGGCATGAGGTGGCAGATGGCGGGCACTTTCAGGCGGCTCGCCTCCTCCTTCTGGTCGTCGGGCACGAACCACTGCCGGATGTTCTGGATGATGTCGAAGCTGCGGTTCATCTCGTCGTACTTGATGAGCGCCCCGCCGAGGATGATGTTGGGAATGAGGATGAGGGGGATGATGTTGATGGCGGTCTTCGGGCTGCTGACGATGGAGGAGATGAAGAGCCCCGCCGCGATGCCGACGAAGGAGGTCGCGAACATCCAGAGCAGGTTGGGCAGGAACATGTCGCGGATGCCGAGGATGGCGTTGCCGATGAGGAGGTAGATGACGCACTGGATCAGCGCGAAGAAACCGAGGGAGAGGTATTTCCCA
>CAYSZN010000319.1:0-3103 GCA_964435425.1 uncultured Akkermansia sp.
TGGATAAGCAGGTTTCGGGCCGAGTCCCTGTCCGACAAGGATTTCACCGAAATCGGCCGAAGGGCCGAACGAATGCTTCGGTGGCGGAGACGAATGGGGCGAGATCGCCCCTCATCCTAGGCTTGAGGAATGCCGCTGCCTCGGTTATCTCAGAGGCCATGCCATCCGACCTGAAGGCCGCCAAGAATGCCGTCGCTCCGCAGAAGTCGGGGAACACGCGAATTCCCCGCCTGCGTTGGTTGAGCCTCGCAGTGGCAATGGCTTCTTTGTTCCTCAGCTCCTGCCTGGTCGATGTCGAGAGCCAGATCGAGCCGGATGTGGAGGTTGATAAACGCCTTGTCGGAGTTTGGGTTAGCGTGCCGATCTATGAAGACCCAGTTGTGCGCGAGGAGATGGAGGAGAAAGCCTTCGAAGAGGGCACCTATCGCGAAGAGGATGACATCGGGAACAACGGTTATTTGATTTTCGGCGATTCGGGCGAGGGAACATTGGAAATTCTTGGCGTCGAGGGATTCCGTGGCGATGGCCCGTTGATCATCAAGGGGCGAAGGGCGAAGACGCGCAGTTTCGAGGGCCGCCACTACCTGCTTTTTGAACTTGAGGACGAAGACGCCGACGAGGAGCCCGCCAAATCCGCGAAGTTCGTCATCGAATACGCCATTTTGGACGACGGGAGCCTCCGGCTTTGGTTTCTGTACATCGATTTCCTTGAGGAGGCCTTGGCCGCCCACAAGATGGGGATTATTCCGGCCAAAGAGTCCCCGTTCGGCGGAGCCAGGATATGCGGATCTTCGGATGAACTGCTCAAGTTCTACTTGGACCCGAAGGTCGCGAAGCTGATGTCGAGCGCCGGTCGCTACAAGAAGCTGGAGATCCCTGCGAACGCGCGCATTCTCGGTGGCGGAGACGAATGATTGACGGATCGCCCGGCGATCCCCTATGATCGGCCTATGAAACGACGAAACCGTGCCGTCTTCCTCTGGCTGTTCGGGATTGCCGCTTGCTGGCCGCTGTCAGGAACGGACCTGTGTGGCGGGGAACCGGCCCAAGCGCTGGGCTTCGTCGATTTTTGCTTTGAGGCACCGCCCGAGAGGTCCTTGGCCACGGAATATTATTTCGAACAAGGGGGGCAGGAACGCTTGATCGTGAAATTCTACCACCCCAAGGAGGACATCGAGAATCCCACGGCCGACCTGAAGGATTTCCGCTTCTTTCAGGCCGAGTATTTCGTGGGCGATTGGTTTGTGCTCACCGATGAAGGGGACGGCTTCGAACCGAGTCACCCTAACCATCGATCGGAGATGAAGCGCGATTACTCAACTCGGTATCCCCCCTTTTTTCTCTCGAAAGAGGAGGGGGTGGACATCGACGAACGACCGAACAGCCGCCGTTTCATCAAGAAGCTCGGAATCGTCCCGATGCCGGATTTTCCTGCGGAGGTGCTGGCCATGTTCCGCCGCGCCGGCAAGGGCTGATCGCTCCATCCCCTTTCGATGGCCTTGCCGCGAGGCAAGGGGTAGGGCCGTGCGGCCCGCACGGCCAAGCGGATGTTCAAATGATGTTGCTGATGGTTGAAAATCCGCAATTCAACTGACGAGTTTCAAGTGTCCTGCCGTCGCCCGACCTTGAAACGCAGTCGGGACGGGAACCCGCGAGATCGCAATGCCGGAGGGATCGCCCCTCATCCCGTCCTTGAGAATCCCCCGCTTCGCGGCTATCTCAGACGGACCATGACCTCCGCCCCGAAGGCCGCACCTGCCGCCTCCCTCGCCCCCTCCGCGATCGCACGCCTCCGCGAGATCGCCGGGGAGGAAAACGTCCTCGTCGAACGCGAGGACCTCGTCCCCTATGGATTCGACGGCACCGCCGCGCTGAAGCACGGCGCTGTCTGCGTCGTCCTGCCCCGCAGCACCGGAGCGGTCGCGGAAATCGTGCGTTTTGCCCATTCCGCCGGTCTTCCCGTGGTGACGCGTGGCTCCGGCACGGGCCTCTCGGGCGGCGGCGTGCCGGTCGATGGCGGCATCGTCCTCTGCCTCGTCCATCTGAACCGCATTCTCGAAATCGATCCGGCCAATCTGACCCTGCTCGCCGAATCCGGAACGATCACCAAGGCCATCGACGACGCCTCCCATCCTTACAGCCTTTTCTACCCGCCCGATCCCGGCTCGATGAAGATCTCGACCATCGGGGGCAATGTCGCGAACAACTCGGGCGGCCTGCGCGGGCTGAAATACGGCGTCACGCGGGACTACGTGATGGGTCTGGAGGTCGTCCTGCCGGACGGCGAAATCGCCTGGCTCGGCTCGAAATGCGTCAAGGACGTGGCCGGCTACTCGATGAAGGATCTCTTCGTCGGCTCCGAAGGCACCCTAGGCATCATCACCAAGGTGCTCCTGAAGCTCGTGCCCCGTCCCAAGGCGCGGCGCACCTTGCTCGCCTCCTTCGACTCGATGGAGTCCGCCGCGCGGAGCGTCTCGAAGATCATCGAGCGCCACATCATCCCCTGCACCCTTGAATTCCTCGACCGCAAGACCTGCGCTAGCGTCGAGGACTACGCCAAGGTCGGCCTGCCGACCGAAGCCGCGGCCGTGGTCCTGATGGAGACCGACGGGCATCCCGCCGTGGTCGAGGAGGAAGCCGCCGCCATGGCCGAGATCGCGAGGGAGAGCGGAGCCATCGCCGTCGAGCAGGCGGCGGACGAAGCCCACGCGACGAGGCTCGCCACGGCGCGGCGCAGCGCCTTCTCCGCCCTCGCCCGGATTCGCCCGACGACCATTCTCGAGGATGTCACCGTGCCGCGCAGCCGTCTCGCCGAGATCGTCGCCTTCGTCGAGGAGGTCGGGGTGCGGCATCAGTTGCAGATCGCGACCTTCGGCCACTTCGGCGACGGCAACGTGCATCCGACGATCCTGACCGATGAGACGAACCACGAGGAGATGGAGCGCGTCGAGGCGGCCTTGTCGGAGATCTTTGACAAGACGGTCGAGCTGGGCGGCACCATCACCGGCGAGCACGGCGTGGGGCTGGCGAAGAAACCCTACCTGCCACGGCAGTTCGACGAAGCCAGCTACGCACTGATGCGGAAGGTGAAGCGGGCGCTGGA
>CAYSZN010000319.1:3203-5180 GCA_964435425.1 uncultured Akkermansia sp.
GCCGACCTCGACTACTCCGTGGTCCAGCAATGCATGCACTGCGGCATGTGCCTGCCGACCTGCCCCACCTACCTTGAGACGCGGATCGAGCGCAACAGCCCGCGCGGCCGTATCGCCCTGATGCGGGCCATCGCCGACGGCGACCTCGAGGTTACGCGCGAGTTCGGCGAGGAGATGTACTACTGCCTCGGCTGCCTCGCCTGCACCACGGCCTGTCCGGCGGGGGTCGATTATCCGAAGCTCTTCGAGCACGCCCGCGCCGAGGTCGAGGCGCAGGATGTGCTCTTCACCCCCGGACGCCGCTTCTGGCGCTGGCTGACCCTGCGGCAGCTCTTCGCCAAGCCGTGGATGCTCCACGCCGTCGGGCGGATGCTCTGGCTCTACCAGGCGAGCGGGCTCTGCGCCCTCGTCAGGAAAAGCGGCCTGCTGCGGCTGCTGCCCGCGAACTTGCGGAATCTCGAGCCGACCACGCCGACCGTCTGCCGCCATTTCTCCGACCAGCTCATCCGCAAGGTTGAAAGCCCGCCGTCACGGAAATACCGAGTCGGCATGCTGACCGGCTGCGTGCAGGACCTCGTCTTCTCCGACGTGAACCGCGATACCGTCGATGTGCTCCTCGCGAACGCCTGCGAGGTCGTGACGCCGCGGGCGCAGGGCTGCTGCGGATCGCTCCACGCCCACAACGGTGACCTCGAACAGGCGGCGGAGCAGGCGCGCCGGATGCTCGACCAGTTCGACCTCTCCTCGCTCGACGCCATCGTCACGAACGCGGCGGGCTGCGGCTCGCATTTGAAGCACTTCTCGAACCTTCTCGGCGGGGACCCCGCCTACCGCGAGAGGGCCGAGCTCTGGGACCGGAAAGTGCGCGACATCTCGCAATGGCTCGTCGAGATCGGCTTCCGCCAACCTGAGGCCTCGCATCCCGTTCCGCAACGCGCGACCTACCACGAGGCCTGCCACCTCTGCCACGGGCAGGGCATCTCGAAGCAGCCGAGGGAGGTCCTGAAGGCCATTCCCGGCCTCGAGCTCGTCGAGCTGGAGAACGCGACCCATTACTGCGGCAGTGCGGGCGTCTACAACATCACCCAGCCGGAGCAGGCCGCGAAGCTCCAGGCCGAGAAGGTCGCCTGCATCGCGAAGACCGGGGCCTCGCTCGTGGCCACGGCCAATCCGGGCTGCCATCTGCAGATCCAGAATGGCGTGGGGCAGGGGACCGAGGTGAGGCATCCCGTCTCCCTCCTCGCCGCCGCCTACCGGGCCGAGAAGGAATGAAGACCTGGGCCGTGCTCCTCGCCTCGCTCGCCTTCGGGGCGCTCTTCGTCTGGAGCGGCGTCGCGAAGATCAAGGATCCGATCTCCTTCGCCGAGGCGGTGCGGAATTTCCGGATCGTCGGCGACCCCGTGGCTCCGGCGCTCGCCCATTTCCTGCCCTGGCTCGAGGTTTTCGCCGGTCTGGCGGTGATGTGGGAACGGACCCGACAGGGTGCGGCCGCGCTCCTGACCCTGTTGGTGATGGGCTTCACCCTCGCCGTGGCGAGCGCGTGGGTGCGGGGGCTGGACATCGCCTGCGGCTGCTTCGGTGGCACGGAGACGATGAACTATCCCGTGAAGATCGCGCAGAATCTCGGGCTGGCGGCGGTGGGCGTGTGGCTGTGGTGGATCGCCGGTAGGGAGCAGTTGGCGAGGCGTCCGCGCGAGTCGCGATGAGCGAAAGAGAGGCGGAAGAGTCGCCTCTTCCGCTACGGCGCTCCAGCACTGTCGCCGCGTCCATTGGGCGCGGGGCGGATGTCCTTTCGACGTTCGACCGAGGTCAATGACCTCGGCTACAGGATTCCGCCGCCGACCGGCCAATCACCCCTTCCGCCGCTTGTTCGCGGCGCTTGCCTTGGGCCGGGTGGTGCGGGGAGCGCGGGCGGGCGGGCGGGACTTCGCCTTGGCGGCGGTCTTTGCGTTGGCCTTGGCCTTCACGTTCCGGTCC
>CAYSZN010000320.1:0-5173 GCA_964435425.1 uncultured Akkermansia sp.
CCGTCGCGGGTGTGCAGATCCACGGGATAGAAGGCGTAGGAGATCGCGTCGTCGAAGAAGCGGCCGGAAACATAGTCCTCCACCGTGACGACCGTCTCCCCCTCGATACGGTAGCTCTCCCGGAATCCGGTTTCGGGCTGGAGATGCATCAGCCGCTTCTTCTCCTGGCGCACCTTTTCGAGGATCGACTTGCGACCCGCCAGATTCGCTTGGGTGGCGGTCCGCGAATTGGTCGAGTCCGCCCCGTGGACGTAGAGCCGGTGGATCTGGTTGCGGCCCGGCTCGTGGGATTCGCCCAGCATGTAGAGGAAGGAGCCCGGCTGGCGCTCCGCCTCGCGGAGGCGCGGGAAGCCCAGCATCCCGACCACCTCGGCGCCTCCGGTGCAGTCGATGATCTGGCGGCAGGTCACCCGCCGCCGCGTTCCGAAGCCCACGCAGTCGACCTGCCAGCCTTGCTCCGTCCTCTCGACCGCCTGGGGAAACTCGTAGTAGGCGATCTCCACCCCGGCGGCGGCGCATTTCTCCTCGGCGAGGATCGCGTAGAGGAACTGGTTGGTGTAGATCTGGTTGTGCCAGTGCCGCTGCGGGACCTTGGCGAAGTTCGGGAATTCGCCCTCGTCCATCTCCACGCTCTCCTTGACCAGCTCCCAGCCGAGCCCCGCGATCACCTGCTTGCCCCAGGCATCGAAGAGGCCGGGGAAGGCCACGCCCCCTGTCGTCATCGTGCCGCCGAGCTGGCTGCCCCGCTCGACGATCAGGGTCTTCGCCCCGAGGCGTCCCGCCTGGATCGCCGCCACCGTTCCAGCCGTGCCTCCGCCGACCACCAGCACGTCGAAGGATTGGACGATCTCGGGCTCCTTTGCCCCCGGATCGGCGGCGACCGCCGTTTCGGCAGTGGACGAAATCGCGGCCCCAGCCCCGAGCAGGGAGCCTTGGAGAAAGTGTCTGCGGTTCCAAGAGGTCTTTTGGGCTTTCATCGGATGACTGGCTGGGATTCGGGAGGCGATGGGCGAACCGTCGCCCGCATCGTCCCTTTCCGTCAAGGGCTTCCCCCTCCCGATTGTCGTGAGTCAAAAATGCGGAGGTCGGGAATCACCTGCGTCATCGCCAGTCCAGATATCCGCAGGCCGCCAGATGCACTTCCTGCACCAAGCGGTCGTGCCCGTAGGAGTAGGGATTCGCCTTTTCGCCCCGGACGACTTGGGCGAATTCCAGCAACTGCCCCGCGTATCGGTCCGTCTGGATGCCGAAGTCCACCACATGCGACCCTCTTCCGTAGGCTTCGTTACCCTCCTTAAGCCTCAATTCCAGCAGCAGCGGCTTGCCGTCGAAGCGTTCGATGGGGCGGAGTTCGACCGTGCCCTTGCTCCCACAGATCTTCAGACGCCGGTTCCGCAAGCCGTCGGTCTCCAAGTCGCAGGCGTGGATGGAAGCCAGGGCATTCGGATACTGCAGGACTGCCATGCCGTTGTTCCTCGCGCCATCCGGCGCTCCGGTAGTGGTGCCCAGGATGGAGGTCACCTTTTCCGGTCTGCCCAGCATGGACACGACCAGATCCACATGGTGGCAGCCCAGATTGAACAGGATGCCGCCGCGGTAGGTGCCGATATAGCGCTGGTAGCGCTCGCCGCCGTAGTCGTGGCTCATGCTGGCCTGGATTTCGAAGATTTCGCCCAACCACCGCTTGCGCACCGCCTCTAGGCAGAACTGGATCGCGGGATTTCCACGGAACATGTAGCCCATCTGGAAGGGCAGACCGCGTTCCCGGCACCCGTCGAGGAGCGTTCCGAACAAGTCGAGATCCTCGCCTCCAGGCTTGTCCATGGCGATGGCGAGGCCGCGCTCCATGCAGCGGATGGCCGTGGGCACGAGATCCGCGTTGGCCGTCTCGACCATCACTGCCTCCAGCCCGGGCAGGTCGAGCAGTTCCTCCTCCGCCATCCACTTCAGCCCATCGTAGGGCTTCAGGTTGTCCCCGGCATACCTCGCTGCGGTTGAATGGCGATCGTCCACCACTCCGACCACTTCGTAGGCGTCGGAAAGCTTCCTCAGCGACTCCATCCTCACGCCTGCATGCTCGTGGCACACCCCGATCTGTCCGATTCTGATTCTTGCGGAAGGTTCGGGAGCGCCTTGTCGGCTCGGTTCCGCCAGCAGGTCCGGGATCAGCATCGCCGCCGAGCCATGCAGGCCGGCCGTCCTGAAAAACTCTCTCCTTCTCATCGCCGGACTGACTTCGTGGAATCCAGTCCAGTCAAGATACGGAAACAGCGATATGGAAAGGGCCGATTGGCGATGGGAAATCCAAGGCCACCGGCCTTCCCTTCCCCTGTCCGCGCCCTTGCTTCGTCGACCTTTCCTGTGGAAGGTGGAGCCAGATGCGTTCCTCCCTGACTTTGCTTGCCTCGCTCCTCGCCGCGGTTCCAGCCTTTGCCGCCGACTTCCCCGCGCCCTACAACAGCGAACCCGAATCCAGCGGCCACCCGCCCTCGGCGGAGAAATCCCTCGCGATGATGGACTTGCCCGAGGGCTTCACCGCCACGGTTTTCGCGGCCGAGCCGGAGGTGCAGAATCCCATCGCCATGGCCTGGGATGCCCGCGGCCGCCTCTGGGTCGCGGAGAACTACACCTACGCCGAGGGCCAGCCGCACCGCTTCGACCTCGGGCTGCGCGACCGCCTTCTCGTCTTCGAGGTCGGCGACGACGGGAGGGCGAAGAACCGCCGCGTCTTCACCGACGAGGTGCGGATGCTCACCAGCGTCGAAGTCGGTCGCGGAGGGGTCTGGCTGATGTGTCCGCCGCAACTGCTCTTCATCCCCGACGCGGACGGCGACGCCGTTCCCGATGGTCCGCCGCAGGTCGTCCTCGACGGCTTCACCGTGGCCGAGGCGAGCTACCACAATTTCGCCAACGGCCTGCGCTGGGGACCGGACTCGTGGCTCTACGGCCGCTGCGGCCATTCCTGCCCTGGACGCATCGGCCCGCCCGGCACGCCGGACGCCGAGCGCGTCCCCATCAAAGGCGGCGTCTGGCGCTACCATCCCGGGCGCCGCGTCTTCGAGGTGCTCACCCACGGCACCACGAACCCTTGGGGCCACGATTGGGACCGCCATGGCGAGCTGTTCTTCATCAACACCGTCAACGGCCACCTCTGGCACGGCATCCCCGGAGCGCATTTCAAGGAGAGCTTCGGCAGCGATCCGAATCCCCTCGTCTATGAGCGCCTCGACATGCACGCCGACCACTGGCACTTCGACACATCGGGGAAATGGAGCGACTCCCGCGACGGGGCCGCGAACGCCTTCGGCGGCGGGCACGCCCACGTCGGCATGATGATCTACCAGGGCGAGCGCTGGCCCGAGCGTTTCCACGACCGCCTTTTCACCCTGAACATGCACGGCTACCGCACCAACGTGGAGCGTCTCGAACGCGAGGGGAGCGGCTACATCGGACGGCACGAGCCGGACATCTTCCTGACAAAAGACAAATGGTTCCGCGGCGTCGAGATACGCCCCGGCCCCGACGGTGCCGTTTACCTGTTCGACTGGAGCGACATCGGCGAATGCCACGAGCGCAGCGGGGTGCATCGCACCAGCGGGCGCATCTACCGCATTCAGTATGGCGAGGGGGAACCGAAGGTCGCATGGGATGGCGTTTCCGATCCCACCACTGAACTCATCCTCGCCGCCTTGGCCGATCCCGATCCCTCGCTCGACCGCCAGTTCCGCGTCCGCCTCGCGGAGAACCACGGCCTCCCCACCGACTTGCCCGAGGCCCTCGTCAAAGCCGCTCGCGAGGAAAGCGACCCCGTCGCGAAGCTGCGGGCGATGTGGCACCTGCACGCCCTCGGCACTCCGGTCGATTGGACGCCTTGGCTCAACGACGGCAGCGAGAACGTCCGAGTCTGGGCGATCCGCCTCCTCACCGACGCCCAGCCCATCGACACGATCCTCGGCCCGTCCGAATCGCGCTCCGCCCCACCCCTGCCGGAGGCCTTGCTGGAGCGCTTCGTCTCGATGGCCCGCGAGGACGAATCCGGCCTTGTCCGTCTCGCCCTCGCTTCCACCTTGCAGCGCCTCCCCGTCGCCCAGCGCGCCGCGCTCGGGACCGCCCTCGCCGCCCGCGACGAAGACGCCGCCGACCACAACCTGCCCGCGATGGTCTGGTATGGCATCAGCCCCCTCGCGACGAGCGATCCCGCCGCCCTCGTCCGCCTCGCCGCGACCTGCCGATGGCCCGACACCCTGCGCTGGATCGCCCGCGCCCTCGCGGGACGCATCGAAAAAGATCCCGCCCCGCTCGACGACCTCCTTTCGCAAAGCGCCACCGCCAATCCGGCCATCCGCACCGCCGTCCTCGCCGGAGTCGGCGAAGCCCTGCGCGGCTGGCGCAAAGCGCCGAAACCGGCCTCCTGGGATGCCCTCGCCCCGGTCTTCGCCAAGGACGCCGACGAGACCCTCGCCGGACTCGTCCGTGATCTCGGCGTGGTCTTCGGCGATGGCCGCGCTCTCGACGAGATCAAGGCCCTCGTGAAGAACGCCGACGCGGACGCCGCCATGCGGGTCGCGGCGCTGGAGACCCTCATCGAGAGCCGGCCCGACGACCTCCGCGCCCTCTGCGAATCCCTCCTCGACGACCGTTCCCTCAACGCCACCGCCGCACGGGGACTCTCCCTCTTCGACGATCCCGCCCTCGGGCAGGCCCTCGCGAAACGCTACAAGCGCTTCGAGGCCTCCGCTCGTCCCCGCCTCGTCGAAACCCTCGTCTCGCGTCCCGCCTGGGCCAAGGCCCTCCTCGCTTCCATCGCCGACGGAACCGTGCCGAAAAGCGACCTCTCCGCCTTCCACGCCCGCCAGATCGCGGCGCACGGCGACGAGGAGCTGAGCGCGGAACTCGTCCGCGTCTGGGGCGAGGTGCGCGAATCGGCAGAGGAGAAACGGAAGCTCGTCGCCGACTGGACCGCGAAGCTCACGCCCGAGGTCTTGAAAGACGCCGATCTCCCGAAAGGTCGGCAGCTCTACGCCGCCATCTGCGGAGCCTGCCATGTGATGTATGGCGAGGGCGGCAAGATCGGACCCGACCTCACCGGCTCGAATCGGCACGACCTCGGCTATCTGCTGGAGAACATCCTCGATCCCGGAGCCGTCGTCAGCGCCGACTACCGCATGACCCT
>CAYSZN010000321.1:0-5173 GCA_964435425.1 uncultured Akkermansia sp.
AGACGGTCGTCCTGATCGGCGTCGATGCCCTCTTCGTCTACCGGGATCTCGTCCAACGGGCGCGCCAACGCATCGAGGCGGAGACCGGCATTCCCGGCGGCCACGTCATGATCAGCGCCAGCCACACCCACTCCGCCGGCCCGGTCGGCATGGTCCAACCCGGCGAATACGATTTCGCCGACGACCTGGTGAAGGATCTCGCCTACAACCAATCCTCCGCCGCCGATCCGGGCTACCTCCAGATCGTCGAGAACGACATCGTCGAGGGCGTCAAGTGGGCCCACCGGCACCGCGCCCCGGCTAGATTGGGGTTCGGCAGCGGGCACGAGGATTCCGTGTCGTTCAACCGCCGTCTCAGGATGAAGAACGGCCAGAGCTGGAGCCACCCCGGTGCGGGCAATCCCGACATCGTCGAATATGCCGCTCCCATCGACCCCGAGGTGGGCGTCGTGGCGGTGTGGGACCAGCATGACGAGCTGATGGGTACCATCGTCAACTACGCCTGCCATTGCACCACCAGCCCAACCGGCGGCGGCATCTCCGCGAGCTGGGTCCACCACATGGAGGAGGTGATCCAGGGCGGCCTGCGCAGCCGGGCTCCCGTGGTGTTCCTCCAAGGAGCCTGCGGCGACATCACCCAGGTGGACAACCTCGCCAAGGTGCGACCTCTCCAGGGCACCGACATGTCGCGTCTCGTCGGCGGGCGCATCGGCGCGGAGGCCATCAAGGTCGTCTTCGGCATGGCCCGGACCGAGGAAGCCCGCGTGGATGTCAAAAGCCGCGTCTGGCCCATCAAGCGCCGGGCCCCTTCCGCGGAGAACGTCGGCAAGGCCCTCCAGGTGGTCAAAGGGGAGGTGGAGACCGACCCCGCCACCAAGATCTTCGCCAAGGAGACCGTGATGGTCGACGCCCTCGCCAAGCACCAGCCCGAAGTCGAGGTGGAGGTGCAGGCCATCCAGGTCGGACCGGCGGTGTTTGTCAGCAATCCGGCGGAGTACTTTGTCGGGAACGGCCTGCGGATCAAGAAGGAGAGCCCCTTCCCCTTCACCTGGCCGGTCGAACTGGCCAACGGATGCGTCGGCTACGTGCCCACCGAGGAGGCCTTCTCCGCCTCCGGCGGCGGCTACGAGACCCGTCTCACCTCCTACAGCAATCTGGAGATCACC
Source organism: uncultured Akkermansia sp. (assembly GCA_964435425.1). Classification (GTDB taxonomy): domain Bacteria; phylum Verrucomicrobiota; class Verrucomicrobiia; order Verrucomicrobiales; family DEV007; genus Arctic95D-9. The sequence continues at coordinate 1,167 of CAYSZN010000321.1, forward strand.
GCCGGCACGCAGATGGCCGACACCGGCATCCAGCTTGCCAAGGAGATGACCCCCGACACCGCGCCCGAGCATCCCGCCCTGCCCGAGTTCAAAGCCCCCTGGGCCTACGGCAATGTGGGACCGGAGTTGGAGTGAGTGCGCCGCTTCTCCGCATCCTGCCCATGCCCTTCGGCGGGAAGGATGGGCGACCGGAAGCGGACGACCATCGCTGGAAAACCCGACGTCGCACTCCTCGGGGCGACATGTCGCCCAGCCGCAAAGCGCGGACATGTCCGCGCACTCCAAGGCCTTCGCTCCCAACTGACGGAGCCTCCCCGGTCTACCCGGGGAGGCTCCTCATTGGAGAACGGAGAACGAACCCCTTAGCGCGTGCGCACCCGGATCGTGGCGCTGTCGCTGGCGGGGCGATAGGCCGTGGAGGTGGCCCGCATCAGCGTGCTGAAGGTCTTCTTCAGGTAGACGGTGCGCTGGCCTTTCCGTTTCTTCAGCTTCTTCTTGTTCGGCGTCACCACGGTCTGCAGCTTGGTCATCCCGCTGCTGCCGTCGATGGCGGCGGTCTGGTAGCCGACGGCCACCACGGCGGCGGTCACATTGCCTCCGGGGCCGTTGTACTTCACCTTGAAGAGTGCGTTGCCTTTCTTGCCCTGCACCGTGATCCGGTCGACGGCGCGTCCGTCGGGCAGGATGGCGTTGTTGCCCACTCCGATGTGGCCGGTGACGCGGCGCGCCTTGCTCGAGCTGAGATCGACGAGCTGCTTCGTGGGAGCGTAGCTGCGGACCCCTTTGAGGGCATTGGGCTTGGCCCCCACGGCCACGTCGGGATGGGGGAGGATGACGTCGAAGCTGTGCTCGACGGACGGAGCGGCCTCGTGGTTGTCGTCGCCCTCCTGGTTGGCGGCGAGGATCACGCGGCCCGAGCCGGTGAAGCGGAGCTCGCCGTCCACGACCACGGCGGGACCGGACACGACGGTGAAGACGACCACCTTCCCCGAGGCCCCGCCGGTGGCGGACAGGGCGAGCACTTCGGTGATGAAGCGGTCGCCGGGGGGAGAGAAGGTGATGGTCTGGACAACCTTAGTCGCCGTCCCGGCGAGGACGAGGGTGAAGGGGCTGCCAGGAGCGTCGCTGGCGATGCTGAGCGATGCCGAGCGCGCGCCGGGGGCCGAGGGGGTGAAGGTGACGTCGAAGGTGGTGGACTCGCTCGGAGCGAGAGTGGCGGCGCCCGGAGTTCCGGCCACGAAGTCTGCCGCGTGCGTTCCGGTGATGGCCACCTCGTTGATCGTCAGATCCGCCAAGCCTGTATTGCGCAAGGTGAAGGTGAGCGGCGATGCCGGCGTGCCCACGGGCGAGCTGCCGAAGTCCCTCGTCACGCCGTTTGCCAGCGGCGTGCTGGCAGGCTCTTCCACCACGAGTGTCGCCCCCGCGCCTTGGCCGGTCTGCGCCACGACGAAGCTTCCATTGACCAGGTCGTCGCTGCTGATGGTGAGCGTCGACGCGCGTGCGCCAAGGGCCGAGGGGGTGAAGGTGACGTCGAAGGTGGTGGACTCGCTCGGAGCGAGGGTGGTGGCGCCCAGGGCTCCGGCCACGAAGTCCGCCGGGTTCGTTCCGCCCACCGCCACCGCCAGACCGGACAGGTTGTCCGTGCCGGTGTTGCTCAGAGTGTAGGTGAGGGTGTGGGGCTTGCCGACCCCGCGGGTGCCGAAATTCCTGCTCGACACGCCGTTCTCCAATGCCGTCCCCGCTGGCTGTTCGACCGCGATGCGGCCGTGTGCGAAGGGCGGGTATGGGCTGATGCGGATTTCGTCCATGAGATGCTCCACGGGTTCCACCGTCCCAGCGGTGCCACTGGCGCTACCGATGCGCACGCGACCGATCGATTCGTAATCTATGGTGGTGGTGAACGACTGGCCGCCGACCGGAATGTTGTCGCTCTCCGGCAGGCTTAGATCCGGGTTGACCCAAAATGTCACTTGGTCCAGACCTCCGGGATTTTCGGCTGAAGGCTCGACCAATTCGAGCTTCAGCACCAGCAAGGATAGTTCCGAACGTGCAACGCCGCTGCTGGAGAGGACGCCGGTAGGTTGCCCGGGCGTTGTAGGGTGCTCCGGTGGGAAGACCTCGCCGGATTGCACGCGATTGATGGTCCAAACGGGATAGCCCGTGGTGCTGCCCAGCAGGCATTTTTCCACATTGGCAGGAGTTGCCAATGCCAATCCGACATAGCGGTCGCTGGTGTTGGTCTGCTGGATCAGGACGCTGATGTAGTGGGTGCCGGTTCCCAACGGGGTCGCAAGATTGCGAAAGGTCCGTATGGATTGATTGTTGCCCGCGTTGCGCAGGCTCTTCAGCTTGCGGCCAGCGGGAGCGGGGACGAGGCCAGGATAAGTCAGGGAGGTCGTGTCTGCGGTCAAGGAACCGGTATGAACAGTGTCGTGCCAAGGGGTCGACCAGCCTGTACCGCCGCTTTGTCCGCTGATTGCGGCACCATCCGCGTAGTCGAACCCCTCGTAGACATCCGCCGCATGCATCTGGCCGACGGGCACCGATCCCGCGCAGAGCGCCAGGGCCAAGGCACCGAGAAGGCTTCCGATGGAGGTCCGCCGACGCCGCGCGCCGGGAAGAGGAGGAATGGATTTCATGGATGAGGGGGTGTTTGGATCGCCTCGGCACATGGGCACCGGGGTGGGAAACGACAAGGAAACCAAATCGCGGCAATCGGATCAATCCCAAATGCGCGGCGGCGGAGAATTTTCCACTTCAGCCCCTCAGCCCTCCCTACACGTGTCCGAGAGAATCGACGATGCCCTGTCTCGCAGCCCGCCGTGCCGGGGCGATGGCGGCGAGGGCGGTGAAGAGGACGAGGAGAAGGAAGGTGGCGAGCAGGGTGGCGGGCAGGATGCGGATCTCCCACATGATCTCGCGGGCGGTCACGGGAGGCTCCCAGGTGGGCTCGACCACGCCGACGGCAAAGGCGAAGGCGAGGGTGAGGGCCAGTCCGACGGAAGCTCCGATGATGCCGAGGAGGGCGCTCTCGATGCCGAAAAGCAGGACCACGCCGGGTCGCTTCAGGCCGAGGGCGCGCAGGGTGCCGATCTCCTTGGTGCGCTCGACCACGGCCATGCCGATGGTGTTCAGCACGGACATCGTCACGATGGTGGCGATGATCGCAAAGACGAGGCCGAAGATGATGTCGAACATGCGCTTGGTGCGCAGGTAGAGCTTCGAGACCTCGTACCAGGGAATGACCTCCCATTCCGATTCGGAGAAGCGCTCGCGCAGGGAGGCGACGACGGCGTCGGTGTCGGCATTGTCCTTCAGGAGGAAGCGCACGCAGCTCACGCCCTCGGTGTCGTAGAGGCTCTGGGCCAGCGCGAGCGGCATGAAGACGTAGCGGCTGTTCAGCGCCTCCGAGGCGGTGTCGGCAATCTGGAGGACGGTCGCGTCGACCGCGTTCATCTGGCCGGCAATGGAGGCGGCCATGAGGATGACGTCGTCGTCGATCTTCAGGCCGAGGTTCTCGGCCATGCCGCTGGTCACGGCGATGCCGGTGGGCGTGTCCTTCGTGATGGCCCGGCCCTCGTAGGTGCTGCCGTCGGCGCTGCGGAGGGCGGTGGAGCGGGTGTGGATCGCCTCCTTCTCCTCCGGGACCATGGCCTGGCCGACAAAGAAGCCGGGGGTGCCGTCGTAGTCGAGATTGCCCTGCACCTCCAGCATTCCGCTGGCGAGGAGGATGCGCGGATCCCCCGCGGCGAAGGCCTGGACCGCCTCGAAGTCCTCTCTGGAGATGAGATAGGCTCCGGGATCGCCGCCGCCGTAGCCGCGGGCATCCTTCTTCCAGAGCTGGGCGTGGCCGTTGATCTGCTCGTAGATGTGCGCGTCCTCGATGCTCGCGAACATGTAGGCGGTGAAGCCGGCGAGGATGTTCACCGCCGAATAGCCCAGCGCCACCGCTGCGATCGTCGTGATGGAGCGACGGGCGTTGCGGAGAAGGTTGCGGAGAGCGAGGG
>CAYSZN010000322.1:0-5157 GCA_964435425.1 uncultured Akkermansia sp.
GACCGGAGCGGGTCAGCATGGGGTCGCGACGGCGACGGTGGCGGCGCGCTTCGGCATGGAATGCGTCGTCTACATGGGCGCGACGGACATGGAGCGCCAGCACCTCAACGTCGTGCGGATGCGCCTGCTCGGGGCCGAGGTGCGCGGGGTCGAGGCGGGCCAGAAGACGCTGAAGGAGGCGGTCAACGAGGCCCTGCGCGACTGGGTCACGAATGTTCGCACGACCCACTACATCCTCGGCAGCGCCCTCGGGCCGCACCCCTATCCGATGATGGTTCGCGACTTCCACCGCATCATCGGGGTGGAGGCGCGGCGCCAGATCCTCGATCGCGAGGAGCGTCTCCCCGACCTGCTCGTCGCCTGCGTCGGCGGCGGCAGCAACGCGATCGGGCTGTTCCATCCCTTCCTCGGCGACGAGGGCGTGAGGATGGTCGGCGTCGAGGCCGGCGGCCACGGCATCGTGCCGGGCGAGCACGCGGCCCGCTTCCAGGGCGGCAAGCTCGGGGTGCTGCAAGGCACGAAGACCTGGCTGCTCGCCGACGAGGACGGGCAGATCGAGCTGACCCATTCCGTCTCGGCGGGGCTCGACTACGCCGCGGTCGGTCCCGAGCACGCCTTCCTGCAGAGCGAGGGGCGGGTGGAATACACCTACGCCACCGACGACGAGGCCTTGGCCGCGTTTTCGGAATTGGCGCGGACCGAGGGCATCATCCCGGCGCTGGAGACCTCGCATGCGCTGGCCCATGTGCGCAAGACCGCGCCGGAGATGGGGCGCGACCAGATCATCGTGGTGAGCCTGTCGGGTCGTGGCGACAAGGATGTGGAGCAGGCGTCGCGGTATTTGCTGGCCTGAGACTCTTACTCTCTACTCCTTACTCTTACCTCTTACTCCATCCGAACGTCGGGAGACCTCCGATTTGGAGTAAGAGTAAGGAGCAAGAGAAAGAGTAGGAGGGGATCACTCCGGTACCTCCCCCGAGATCACTCCTCCGGTGGCGGCGGGCGTCTTCACTGGAGAAGTCGTCCCGCTCTTCGGATCGGACTGCGTGGTCTTGAGGAGGCGCTCTCCGCCCGAAATCTGGTCGACCAGCGCTTCGACCATGGCATGCAGGGCGCGGACTTCCTCCTCGGCGAGGATCTCGCCTTCCGGAATATCGACCTTCTTCTGGATCTCGAGGAGATCGGCCCGGATCTTCGAGACGATGGAGTTCTTCTGGATGCGGGGCTCGAGGGTCTCGAGGTTGAGCACGAAATACTCGACGACCTGCGGCTTCGAGAGCGTCGCGGCCTTGGCCGGATCGTAGGGGCCGAGCGAGGCGGCGCAGCCGATCTCGAAGGCGCGCAGCCAGCCGCCCAGGCTGATGAGGTTGGCCGCGTCCACGTCGCGGATCAGGACCATCTCCTTCTCCACGTCCTTCTGGGTGCGCACGAGCTCCTCCTTCAGCTCGTTCCATTGCCCGACGGCTCCCTTCTCCAGCATGCTCTTCATGTGGCTGGAGATGCGCGAGCCCGAGCCGAGCACCTTCCCATGGTTGAGCAGGGAGCGCCCAATGGGTTCGAGATCGAAGAACTGCTCGGCTTCGACGGCGAAGAAGCCGTCGGCGAGGAGCACGCCCATGACGAGGGCGAGCTTGGTGCGATCCTGCGGCGGCTGCTCGGGCAGGGGACGCTTCAACTCGTCGTAGGGCAGGGGCCGCAGCTTGCGGAGGTCGTCGAAAATCTTCCGGATCGAGGGGGCGGTGAACTCGTTCACCCCCATCTCCTCGCGCAGATGGTCGTCCTCGAGAAGCTCTTCGGGGATTTCAGGAGCGGGCTCGTCCGTGGCTTCCTGGCTAGCGGCCGGCAGCGTGGTCAGGCCGAAGCAGAGGAGGGCAAGGACAAGGGATCGCGGGAGAGGCATGGCGGGATTCCCGAAGGACGAAGGAACCATCGCAAATGTTAGAGCGGGTGAAAAAGTTTGCCAGAAGATTTGCACATCATTAAGAAACCCTTATATTACATTTGAGATCATTCTCATTCCGGCCACTCACTCACTGGAATCAACAACATCGGGAAAGGTAGCGGGGGCGTCCTAAGAGAACACCCCAATCCTCGTTATACCTAGAAATCCCACCATGAGCTCGAACATGCGCGCGGCGAAACTTGCCGCATCCTGTCTGATTGCCGGCCTGGCCCTCTCTCTCAGCAGCTGTGCCGTGCAGACGGCTGCGAAGCGCGATTCCCTCCACGTCATGGAGGTGTCCGTCCCCTTGCAGAAGATGGCCCTCTACCGCCAGGGAGAGCTGGTGAAGACCTATCCCGTCTCCACCTCGAAGTTCGGGCTTGGCGATGAGAAGGGCAGCTACCGTACGCCGTCCGGAAGAATGGAGATCGCCGAGAAGATCGGCGCCGGGAAGCCGGCCGGGGCGGTCTTCAAGAGCCGCCAGTGGACCGGCGAGGTCATCAAGCCGAATGCTCCGGGCCGGGATCCCATCGTTTCCCGCATCCTCTGGCTGAAGGGGCTGGAGCCGGAGAACCAGAACGCCTATTCCCGCTGCATCTACATCCACGGGACCGCGGCCGAGCGGGATATCGGCAAGCCCGCCAGCTACGGCTGCGTCCGGATGAAGTCGAAGGACGTCATCGATTTGCACGACCGCATCGGCGAAGGGTCGAGGGTCTTCGTCGTCCGCAAGAGCCTCTGGCGCGAGACCGAGAAGGCGAAGCAGGCGAGCAGCACCGTGATCGAGGCCGTCCCGTCGTCTGCGGCGCCGGTGGCGGTCGCGACTCCCCTCGTCGCCGCCGTCGAGCCCCCGGCAGTGAAGCCGGTCTGGAACGAGGTGGGGATCTTCAAGACGGGCGCCGATGTCCTCAAGGGAGCCGGATACGAGACGAGCTATCTCACGGACGAGCCAGCCCGCTCGGTCGGTGCCGATCAGAAGGTGGATGTTGTCCCTTGACGGGATTGGAATCGGAGGGTAAGCTCCGCGCCCTTTTACTTTTTCGAACCCAATCGTAATTCGATGGCCAACACCAAATCCGCCCTCAAACGCGTCCGTCAGACGAAGACCCGCACGGCCCGCAACCGTGCCATCAAGACCCGTGTGAAGACGGCCCGCAAGGGTGCGCTGGCCGCCATCGACTCCGGCGACAAGGCCGCTGCGCAGGAAGCCTACAACCGGTTCGCCTCCGCGGCCGACAAGGCGGCGAAGAGCGGAGCGCTCCACAAGCGGACGGCGGACCGTCTCAAGGGCCGCATGGCCAAGAAGCTGAATCCGGCGGCGGTGACGGCTGGGGCTTGATTGGGGGGGTATCCACCAGTTCTCCGATTTCCGATCGACCCTGCCCAATGGCAGGGTTTTTTCGTGTCCGGGGAGATTGAGCCACGAAAAGGCAACGACAGCCCGCCTCGTTCGTTCTTGTGGCTGGCGCGGTAGATGCGTCGTCGGAACGTTGGCACGTTCCGCTACCTCTGCGGAATGGTAGCGGAAGAGGCGACTCTTCCGCCGAACGGCAGGACGGTCGAGAAATGGCCCATTCGGTTCCGGCCGGGATCGACGAAACCGAAAAAAAACCGCCTCCCCTTTCGGGAAGGCGGTGGTTCGAAGAAGTCCTGGATCGGGGCGATCAGAACGACACCGTCAGCGAGACGCCACCGTGGAGAATGTCGGACTGCGGTCCTCCCACGCCGACATTGATTCCGTCGGCGATCATGCCGCCGGTTGCGCCATTGTAGGCGATGTAGGGGGTGAGGGTGGTGCGGCAGTTCAACGAGATGGGGAGGGAAGCCTTCACGTAGTAGTGGTTCCAGCCGGAGTCGCGGGCGATGCCGAAGGTGGCGCTGTCGTAGTAGCCGTCGCTGTAGCCGATGCCCGTGCCGAGGACGAGGGAGGCCTCGTCGCACAGTTCGAAGGTCTTCTCCACACCGAGCTCGTGGAACCATCCCGCCGCCGTGCCCCGTCCGCCGAAGGCCTGGATCGCGCTGTAGGACAGATCGACGATGCCGAGGCTGCGGGAGATGTCGAGGTAGGCTTCGCCGTAGCCGCCGGTCGTGGCGACGTTGCTGCGGAACTCGGGGAAGGTGTAGTGGTAGTAGCCGAGGTTGAAGTCGAAGCCCGCAAAGGTGCCGAGGGCGAAGTCGACGTAGACGTCGAGCTCGTCGTAGCCCGCGCCGCCGCCGTTGATGCCGTTGAGGTACCAGGTCCCGACGGTGACGGGGATGGCGAAGCCCTCGAAGGTGTAGTTCACATCGGCCCAGACGCTGTCGCGGGCGAAGCGGACGCCGTAGAAGACGTAGTCCGTGTCGTAGCCGACGCTGACTTCGCCGCCGAGGTCGACGCATTCCTCGATCGGAGTTTTTCCGGTGGGGGCCTTGCCCCAGTCTCCCGCAAGGGTGCGGGGCGCGGTCGCGCCCAGAGCCATCGCGGCGGTTGCTGCCATCAGGATTGTCTTGTTCATAGGGATGGGGAATGAAATGGCACCCTCTGTGCTGGGAAGGGCGGTGAAGGCTCCATTCAAGCGGAAGAGTTGGATGGGCGCAATCTTAAATCAAGCTGAAATATCATATTTTTCACATTTTCATGCCCGTGGTATCAGCGGTAGGTCTTTCCCTTGTACTTGATCCATCCAGAAGGCTGGATGCCTGCCGGGTCGCGGTGGGTGTAGTGGATCAGCCCTCCTTGGTGGTTCCAGATGTATTCTCCCCGGATCTTGATCTTGTTTCCGAGCCGGAGGGATTTCACGCGCTTCGACAGATCGATGCTGTGGACGATGAGAAGGGTTTGCCCGGACGAAAGGCGGATGATGAAGCGTTGGTGACGGATTCTGGTGGTGTCATCGGTCAATTTGCGGAGGATCCTGCCGGAGCAAGTGGCGCGGAATTCGCTGGTTCCTTCGCGAAAGGCTTTGGCGAGAATTTTGTCCTGCCTGCTGACGGGACGGATCTCCTCGGTCGTCGCCGCAAAAGCACGCGGGGAGACGAAGGAGGGAACGGACTCCGAAGAGAGCGCCAGAAAGGCGAGGAAAAGAAATAGCAAGGGTCTCATGATGCCCGAGGAATGCATCGACTGTGGCTCCGTTCGTTTCGGGAACCAAGCTGAGATATCGTATTTTTCATATCCTCAAAACCGGCGGGTTCGTGATCCGTTCCAGCAAGAATGATGGAGGGAGCGTGGAAAA